>CAYQYJ010000524.1:0-2846 GCA_964421605.1 uncultured Ardenticatenaceae bacterium
CTAACGCGCCAGCCAGAACAAGATGAGAAAGAGCAGCAGCCACAACATGCCGCCTTCGCTTTCCAGAATGCCGGCAGCTTCGCGCAAAGCCGACGCCACGCTCTGCAACACAACCCGCCCGCTGGCATAAACCGAACGCCAGGGCAGCCCCAGTTGCAAACTCTGGCGCACCAGTTGGGCTGCTTCCAACGTGGGCCCAGTGCGGCGGCTAAGGAAAACGCCCGCGCCCAACGGCAGCAGCGCCAGCAGCCAGCTTAACCAGCCGGCTGTCGCCAACCCTTGCGTCGTCAGCAGAGCCAGCGTGGGCAGCAAGACTCCCAATTGGATCGCCGCCCAAACAAATCGTCCTGTCAGCGGCAGGGGCAGTCGCCAATCTTCCGCCGTTCGCTCGCGCCAGAGGCCAATGCCGAGCGCCGCCGCTGCCGCCAGCGGCACATGAAGCAGCGGCGTGATGAACAGCAGCAGCAGGCGACCCTCGGCTATCCAGGCGTCATAGAGAGCGGTTCTACCGCCAAAGCCTGCCAGCAGCGGCGCCCCTGCCAGGGCTGCTGCCGCCGCCATCCCTGCCAACGACCGCGCCAGATTGCGTTCCATTTGGCTCACAGCCGCCAGCAGCCCGCCCGCCAGCAGCAGCACGCGCGCTTCCGCCAGCGCCGCCTCTGGTCCCGCCCAGACTGCCGCCAACAGAACCAGACCTGTCTGCGCAGTACTCAAGGCAGCCGCCAGGCGCAGCGGGTTGTCTAATTCGCGCCAGGCGGATAACACGCCTGCTATCAGACTCAACAAGCCCAATCCGGTCAGCGGCAAAGTATAGGCGGCTGTGGCTGTCCCATCCACCGCCGCGCGCGCCAACAGGCTGGCACCGCCCACCGCTGGAACCAACAGCAGCAGCGCCCACCAGGGAACGCGCTGGCTGCTCTGCGTAGGTCGCACGCTCATTTGCGCCACAGCCGCCAACAGCAGCCAGATCGAGGGCTGAGCATTGGCGCCAGTTGCCGCCAATCCCCACCACAGGCTAAAAATCGCCCCCCACAAGCCCCATAGACGCAGCCACAAGCCCGTCTCTTGCCAGGCAGACACGCCTTCGTCCAGCCACAAGCCTGTCCACCACAGACCACTGACCAACGCCCAACTGCTGAGAAGGGCGGCTGGTGTTTCTGCCCACAGGGAGAGCAGCCCCGCCAGCCCCAACCCCAGCGCCAGCGCCAGGTGAACGCCCGTTTGCTCGCTCTCCTCCCGCCACACGCTGACGACTAACAGGAGCAGCAACAAAAGCCAACTGCTCATCTGCCAGGCAATCATATCCACTCGCCAGCGCCATAGGAACGACATGCCGCTCAAGCTGTCGTCTATGCCGGCATCTGGCGGCAGCAACGTCTGCTGGCGCATCAGGAACCAACCCGCCGTGATCAGCGCCATGCTGCCCCAGGCCACCCAGCGCGCCCGTCCGGGTTGGCGGCGGACAGCAGTCAACAGAACCGCCATACTCGCCAGAAAAATGAAAACAACTGCCAACAACATCAAATTCATGGTCGTAAGTCCATTCAAAACGTGTCATTGTAGCCCGTACCGCCGCCGGGGGCAAAACGTGGGAACAATGGGCGTCTTGTCATTTGCCGCCGATTGGCTTATGATGACGCCAACCCTCATGTAGAACAGGCTTCCAGCCTGTTCCTTCCGCCTCTCTGCAATCCGGGCGGAGAGTGGCAAACAAGCTGCGGTGCGCTAATGCGCCGCCTCTGGATAGTGACGAATTTTCCTTGCGACATGAATTTATCTAAGCCCACCTTCTTCCTTCTCACGACGCTAATCCTGCTTTTGGCCGCCTGCGGTGCGCCTGCTCTGCCCACGCCCATCCCCACGGCTCAGGTGCCTACAGCAGCGCCCACGTACACGCCGCCGCCCCCCACCCGTGACCTGGGCTCCCACGCGCCCGCCACCGCCACGGCTTTACCGCCATCCCCCACCAATCTACCCGCTCGCCCCACCGCCACCTCTGCCCCGGTCACCCCCATCATTTCTATCAGCCAGCCTGCTGGCGACCTGTCGCTGGTGTTGGGCAGCGAAGTGACCCTGTCCGGGCTGGCGCAGCGCAATGAACCGCAAACGATTTGGGTCACCCTGATCACGCCTGACCGGATTGTGCTGGTAGACACGCCCGCTGCGTTTAGCCGCAGTGGAGGTAACACGGATGCCTGGCAGGCGTCTTTCACTGTGCCTGAATTTATCGTCGGTCCCGCCCAACTCCAGGCCACCATCCGCGATAGCCAGAATCAGATTGTCGCCGCGGAGGTGCGCGCTGTTACGCTCACCCTGGATGCCAGTCGCACACCCCGCTTCCTGGTGCTGCAGCACCCCATTTACAACCAGAATGTGGTAGCGGGTTATTATTTGTTTATGGATGGACAGACGGGTCTCCCGGCGGGTGGGCTGATCACCATGAAAATCTTGACAGATGACTGCCAGACGGAAGCCGCCAGACAGTCGTTTGGCATCGGCGGCGGGTACGGCAGCTATTGGTATGGCTACATTGGCGTGCCGCGCAACCTGTCCGGTCCCGCCTGCGCCATTGCCTATTTCGGCGCGCCGGGCGCGGAAACGTGGCGGCAGGCGTTGGTTCCCATTAACATTCTGGCAGAAACGGATGAGGCGGCTGCCGGCATTTTCATTGTCAACCCCACTGCCGGCAGCGCCGCCCGCGCGGGGCAAAGCTTTGCCATCTCGGGTCTGGCATACAACGCCGTTGACGACACCGTTCTGGTTACCGTCACCCTCGATGGCGGTCAGATACTCAGCCAGGCCACCGCCGTTGTAGACGATTTCGGCTACTGGGAACTCAATCTCAC
>CAYQYJ010000525.1:0-2835 GCA_964421605.1 uncultured Ardenticatenaceae bacterium
TCCCAGTAAATCAAAATGCACCTGTGGCTTTTGGCGGGGGGTGAATTGGGCGGCGGCGTGGGCCAGGCGGAGAAGGACGTGTTCCTGCCAGGGGCGGCCCATAGCCTGACAGCCAATGGGCAGCCCGCGCGCGTCGTAGCCGGCGGGGAAGGTGATGGCGGGCAGGCCGGTCAGGTTGGCAATGAAGGCGTACCGCATTAGCTCTGTGAGCAGACTGAGGTCGGATTCGCCGGCGGGCCAGGCGCTGGCGGGGATGGGGGGAGCAGGCAGGGCGGTGGTGGGGGTGATGATGGCGTCTACTTGCGCCAGGGTCGCGCTCAGGTGGCGGATGGCGCGGGTGCGCATTTGCTGCGCCTGGATGTAATCCTGGTTGGTGAACAAGCGGGTCAGGGCCAGATTTATGCGTACGTCCAGGCCAAAGTCGCGGTGGTGCTGTTCATAGTAAGGCTGCATGCCTGTGAGCATTTCGGAGGCGATGGTGATGACGTGGGCCACGCGGGCCAGGTTGAGTTCGGGGATGGCAATTTCGCGCACGATGGCCCCTTGCGCGCGGAATCCGTCCAGGGTTTGCCGGCACGCCGCTACCGTCTCTTGCGTGGCATGTTCAAACCAGGGCGGAAAAATGCCCAGGGTGACGCCACGCAGGTCGGCGTTATGCCAATCTGCCAGGGTTGGCAGCGGCTGTGACAAGGTATGTGGATCACGCCTGTCTGGCCCGGCGATGAGGGCGTAGCAGAAAGCGGCGTCCTCGGCGGAAGCCGCCAACGGGCCCAGGTGGGCGACTGTCCAGTCCAGCGGGGCGGCGCCAAATTCGCTGATGCGGCCAAAGGTGGATTTGAGGCCGACCAGGCCGCAAAGAGCGGCGGGGATACGAATGGAACCGCCGCCGTCGGCGCCAATAGCTACCGGGCACAGCCCGGCAGCGACGGCTGCGGCTGAACCACTGGAGCTGCCGCCTGTATAATGGTCGGGGTGGTATGGGTTGCGGGCAAAGCCGTGGTGCGGGTTCAGGCCGGTGGGCACGATGCCAATTTCGTGCATGTTGGTTTTGCCTATGAGCAATGCGCCAGCGGCGCGCAGGCGGGCGACGACGGTGCTGTCTTGGGTGGCAGGCATTTTGCCCAAAAACTGCGTGCCCACGGTTGTGCCATAGGGGCGCATATCTACCTCATCTTTGACAGCGACGGGTACGCCGTCAAACAGGCTGAGGGGGTTGCCTTGCGCCCAACGGCGGGTGGAGGCTTCAGCCTGGGCGAGCAGATCGGCCTGATTGGCGGCAATGAAAATGCGCAGAGGGGGCTGGCGCTGCTCCGTGGCGGCGATGGCTTGCCAGATGCGGTCGGCGACGGCGGTGGGCGTGGTCTGACCGGAGCGGTAAGCGTGGGCATAGTCGCGGATGGAGGCAAAGGGGGAGCCAGGCAAGGGGGTGTGGGCTAATAAAGGTTCCAGGTCAGGCGGTTGGGCGTCAGGCGCGGCGGGCGGGCCGTCAAATGGGTAGTGGGGGTAGTAGGTGGGGGTTTCGTTGAACGGGTTGGCGCGGAATTGGTAGATGCCGGCATCTTTCAACAACCTGCCCCCCAGCACCCAGCGCGTGCGCGGATTCTCCAACATTTCCGCCAGCAAACGCAGCATTCTCCCGGTCAGCCGGGGGAGATTGACCGATTCCAGATCGTAGATTGTTTCCTGACTCATGGGAGTGCCTCCTGGTGGTGAGATCCGAACTTACGCGATTACCAGAGTACAAAACTCTCAAAGAGTTTTGTACTCTCTCTTTTAGGCTTGTTTACCTTTTACTGCCAACACATTATAATCCCGCCGTTATGGAAAATACCAGCGGTTCACGTTCCATTCGAGCCTGGATCGGCGTTCTCATTAGCGTTATCTGCCTGGCGGCTATTTTTTTCTTCATTGACCCGGCGCAAATCTGGCAGGCGCTGTTGACGGCGCGCTACGAATACCTGGCGCTGAGCGGCGCAGCCTTTATTGTGTTTATGCTGCTGCGAGCGGTGCGCTGGCGCTTTATGCTGCGCAATCAGGTGACGTATGGGCAGGTGTTTCATGTGCAAAACATCGGCTATATGCTCACCAATTTGCTGCCGCTGCGTCTGGGGGATGTGGCGCGGGCGGTGTTAATCGGAAATGTGCCGCCGGTGACGATTGCTCAGGGGGTGAGTACGATGGTGGTGGAGCGGGTGCTGGATTTGTTGTTTATGGCGGCGCTGCTGCCGTTGACGTTGGCGCAGTTTGATACGGTGCCGGCAGAAATCCGATCCATTGCGTTTAGTGCCGGCATCATCGCTATCGCCGCTACCTTCATCCTCATCCTGGCTGCCAACCAGCGCCGACGCGCCAGCCGCCTGGCGCGCGCCATCCTGGACCGCATTCCCTTCTTATCCACCGATACCTGGAGCCGCCGCATTGATGACCTGCTGGCCGGGCTGCAAAGCCTCAGCCGCTGGCGAGATGCTGTGCTGCTGCTGAGTTTGAGCGTTTTGGTGTGGATACCCGTTATCGCCGCCTATTACTGGGGATTGTTGGCGGCCCACCTGCTGCCCAACTGGGCTATGGCAGGCTTCGTGGTGTGCGCCGCGGCGTTGAGCATCGCCGCCCCTTCTTCCCCTGGGCAGGTGGGGGTCTACCACGCAGGCGTCATTGCCGCTCTGACCCAGGTGTTGGCCCAACCCGAAGCGCAATCAGCCAGTTTTGCCTTTCTTTACCATGCCATGACATTTGTGCTCAATCTAATCCTGGGCATTATCGGCTTGCGTTTTGTGGGGGCCACTCTGGACAACGTCATCAACATGACGCGCCGTCTTAGCGGCAGGCGTGTATAAA
>CAYQYJ010000526.1:0-2825 GCA_964421605.1 uncultured Ardenticatenaceae bacterium
AGACCCCCAACCCCCTTCGCCCTGAAGGGGGAAGGGGGCTTTAAGCAGAGGGCTAGGGCCGCGCAGCCCCCCTCGCCCTCCATTATCCTTCCGTGGCATCAGGCTTATGTTAGATAAACGACCAGACCCCGATCAACTCCTGGATCAGATAAAGCGCGACGCCGCTCAGGAGACGCGCGGCAAGTTGAAGATTTTCCTGGGGTACGCGGCGGGCGTGGGCAAGACGTATGCCATGCTGGAAGCCGCGCAACAGCGCCGCGCCGCGGGGATAGATGTGGTGGTGGGGTATGTGGAAACGCATGGTCGCGCGGAGACGGATGCGCTGCTGGCTGGTCTGGAGGTGATACCGCGGCGGGAAATCGCCTATCGGGGCATTACCCTGACGGAAATGGATACCGACGCTATTTTGCGACGGCAGCCGCAGATGGCGCTGGTGGATGAACTGGCGCACACCAATGCGCCAGGGTCGCGGCACGCCCGCCGCTTTCAGGATGTCCTGGAACTGCTCAGCAGCGGCATAGATGTGTATACGACGGTCAATATCCAACACCTGGAAAGCCTGAACGACGTGGTGCGCCAGGTGACGGGCGTGACGGTGCGGGAGACTGTGCCGGATTATATTCTGGACGAGGCGCACGAAATTGAGTTAATTGACCTGCCGCTGGATGAGCTGCTGGCGCGTTTGGAAACGGGCAAGGTTTATTTGCCGGCTCAGGCGGAACAGGCGCTGCGTAAATTCTTTCGACCGGGGAATCTGACGGCGCTGCGGGAAATGGCGCTGCGGCGGACTGCCGACCGCGTGGATGAACAGATGCGGGCTTACATGCAGGCGCACGCCATTTCTGGGCCGTGGCCCGCCGGGGAGCGGCTGCTGGTGTGCGTCAGCCCCAGCCCGCTCAGTGAACGGCTGGTGCGTACCACGCGGCGGCTGGCGCGGCGGCTGGATGCGGAATGGATTGCCGCTTATGTGGAAACAGCCGAGGGGAGCGGTCTCTCCAAAGTGGATGAAGAGCGCGTGGCGCGCACGCTGCGTCTGGCGGAGGAGTTGGGGGCGCAAACTGTGCGGTTGAGCGGTCCGTCTGTAGCCGAAACGTTGACCAGTTATGCGCTGAGCCAGAATGTCACCAAGATTGTAGCGGGCAAACCATTGCGACCGGTCTGGCGGGAGTGGCTGGGGGGGTCTATCATTGACCAGATTCTGCGCCACAGCCAGGATATGGATGTGTATGTGATCAGCGGCAAAGCAGAGGCGGAGGGGGCGGCGCAGCCAACCTTGCCGGCAGCCGGGCAGCCGCTTAACTGGCAGGCTTATCTGTCTGGCGTGGGCCTGGTGCTGCTGGCTACGGTGGCGGGTTTGCCGCTGCGGGCGGTGGTGAATCCGACTAATCTGGTGATGTTGTACCTGGTGGGGGTGATGCTGGCGGCTTTCTGGTTTGGGCGCGGCCCCGCTATTTTTGCCTCGGTGTTGAGCGTTATCGCCTTCGACCTTATCTTTGTGCCGCCGTATTACACTTTTGCGGTGACCGACGTCCAGTATGTGCTGACGTTTATTGGGCTGCTGGCGGTGGGGCTGGCAATTAGCGCGCTGGCAGCCCGGGCGCGGGAGCAGACGTTGGCGGCGCGCCGCCGCGAAGGGCAGACGGCGGCGTTGTATGAGCTCAGCCAGCGGCTGGCGGTCGTTTCCACGCTGGAAGAGATTGCGCAGACGGGGGCGAAACAGGTTACAGCTACGTTTAACAGTCCGGCGGCTGTGTTTTTGCCCGACGAGAGCGGGGAGCGGTTGACGTTCGCGGCGGGCGCGCCCGATTTTCATCTGGAGCCGGACAGTTACGCAGTGGCGGATTGGGTGTTCCGTCACGGGCAGCCGGCGGGACGGCACACAGAAACGTTGGCTGGCGTCCAGGGGGATTATTTACCTTTGCAAACGGCGGGGCAGGTGGTGGGGGTGATAGCGGTGGAACTGCCGCCCGGCTCTTTTAGCGGCGAGCAGCGGCGCTTTCTGGCTTCTTTTGCCAGCCAGGTGGCGCTGGCGCTGGAGAAAGCCAATCTGGCGGAGCAGGCGCGACGCACGCGGCTGTTGGAGGAAACGGAAAAACTGCAAACCACGCTGTTAAACGCTATTTCGCACGATTTGCGCACGCCGTTGGCGACGATTACGGGTGCGTTGAGCAGCCTGCTGGATGACGCGGATTTGCTTTCGGAGACGGCGCGGCAAGAGCTGGCGTATGCCGCCTGGGAGGAGGCGCTGAAACTAAACCGGCTGGTGGGCAATCTGCTGGATATGACGCGACTGGAGTCGGGGGCATTGAGGGTCACGCGCCAGCCGTATGACGTTTCGGAATTGGTGGGGGCGGCCCTGGCGCAGATGCCTAACCAGTTACAGGGACGCCAGGTGAAACGGTTGATTCCAGATGATTTGCCAACTGTGGCGATTGACTTAACCCTGATGGTGCAGGCGTTGGTGAATCTGGTGGATAACGCGGTTAAATATTCCCCGCCGCATGAGTTGATAGAAATCGCAGCGTATCAGGCGCAGCAAAGCGTGATTGTCGCTGTCAAGGACCGGGGACCTGGTTTGCCGGAGGGAGAGTTGGCGCACATTTTTAGCAAGTTTTACCGGTTGAATGCCGGCAGCGTGGGGGGCACCGGTCTGGGATTGTCTATTGCCAAAGGAGTTGTGGAAGCGCACAACGGGCGCATATGGGCGGAAAACCGCCCTGGCGGCGGCGCTGTTTTTTGCATGGCTTTGCCTGTGGCTGAAGTAGCCGGGGACGGAGCGTCGTAATTCTGGCAGCCAGCAGGTTGTTGGAGAAAATTAAAATGGG
>CAYQYJ010000527.1:0-2820 GCA_964421605.1 uncultured Ardenticatenaceae bacterium
TTCAGGTTCCCGTTTACATCATGCAGAATATGGGAGATGAACTGTTTCAGCCTACCTCCCTGCTCCACTTTTACGAGCAGTTAAGCGGGCCCGACCCGTATTTCAAGAAGTTGGACATCAACCTGGGCATTCACGCCACGGCGGAACTGCCTGGTCTGACGGGACTGTCCAGCGGTCTCTGGGATCAGGCGCACAACTGGTTTCGCTATTGGTTGCAAGGGGAGGACACGGGCATCATTGCCCAGCCGCCTGTCCACATTCGCCTGAAAAATGAGGATTCTACCGTGGCGTTGGCAGCGTGGCCCAGCCCGGCTATTGCCAGCCGCACGTTGTACTTGAACCCCAAACACGGCTTTTCGGGCAGCCTGACGGATACGCCGCAGTTTGATTCTGACACAGACACCATCCACACTGCCGGGTTGTTTGTCTCCGGCGCTACGACGGGTATTCCCATCATCACGCCGCTGCTGGAACAGCACACCTTCTTTGAGATTGTTACCTGGACCCCTCTGATTCGGCGTGATTTAGCGACGGTGTACGAGTCGGATCCGCTGCCGTCCGATATGACTATTGTGGGCATTCCCACGGTGGAATTGTGGGTAGAGCCTGACCTGCCGCAGGCGCAGTTGATTGCCCACTTGTACGACATGGATGGTCTGGGGTTTGGCACGCTGATCACGCATGGGCCGATGACGCTGCATGAGGCTGTGCCGGGCCAACCCGTGCGCGTGACTTTTGAGATGGTGGCGGTGGGGTATCAGATGGAAGCTGGTCATCGCCTGGTGCTGGCAATTGACACTGAAGATGATCAGTATGGCAAGCCAACCGACGAGGACTACGACGTGACCTTCCATTACGATGAGGCTACGCCGCCGTTGATTACGGTGCCTTATTTAATGGGGAATGGGCAGTGATTTGTGGCGCGGGTGGGGGGAGCCGTTTGCCTTGTGCCAGCGTTGGGCGTAGGCTTCGATGAGGGCGACTGCCTGGGCGACGCCGTCTTCGGCTTGAATTTGCCTGCCTAACTGGCGGGCGCGCTCTTGCATGACCGGATCGGCGACGGCGGCGCGAATGCCGGCAGCCAGCACCGCCGCCGTCACTTTCTTTTTGGGAACAGGCTTGGGTCCGACGCCTAACCGCCGCACTTGCTCCCCCCAAAATGGTTGATCGGCAAAGTGGGGAATAATCAGCGACGGGATGCCTGCCCGTAAACCCGCGCCCGTTGTGCCCGCCCCGCCATGATGCACCACTGCCGCCATTTGTGGAAACAGCCAGTCGTGGGGGACATTCTCCACCATCAAAACCGTTTCTGGCAAGTCGCCGGCTGCCAGACCGCCCCAACCGCGCAACAAAATCCCCCGCTGCCCGGTTTCGGCTAATGCGTCCAGCGCTGCCTGTGTCATAGCCACCGCGTCGCGGCTGCCCACGCTGCCAAAGCCGATGTAGACAGGCGGCGTCCCGGCGGCCAGAAACTGGCATAACTCAGGCGGCGGCTGCCACGCCTGGGCTGGCGGCAGCCACCAGTAGCCGGTCACCTGGATCATGTCTGGGTCCCAATCAGGCGGCGGCGGCAGCACGTGGGGGCTGTACCCCATCAGCGTCAGGTGGCGTTCGCGTACCGCCTGGCGATAGGGCCCGGCGACGGGCCAGGGGGGCAGATCGAGCATTTCCTGCCGTACTTCGTTGAACATGCCGCGCATCACCTGCCAGAAAATCTGCCCCACCGCCAAATGGGTCAACCGGTTGAACCAGCCAGTGCGCAAAGGTAGCGGCGGAATGAGCGAACTGGGGAAAGCGCGGGTGGGCAGGCCAACAGGCTGCAAATAGCCTTGTACGTAGGGAATGCGCCGCTTTTCGCTGAAAGTTGCGCCTACAAAGGCGCCCGGCCCGCCGGTGACCAGCAGGTCGGCGTTCTGGCTGGCTTGCCAGCAATCTTGCGCCATCTGCCGCGCCTCGGCGCGCACTTCCCGTTTCATATCGCGGAACAGACGAAGCGGGCCGGGAATTTCCTCCGGCGCCCGCCCGTTGGCTCCCTGCATGAAGCGCTGAATATCGCCGCTGACTGGAGCATAATCCAGGTTGTGTTCCAAAACCAGCGACTGGAAAGCCTTATCGGTCGCTATGCAGACGTCATGCCCGGCCTGGCGCAGCCCCACGCCCAGCGCCACAAAAGGCTGCACATCCCCACGCGACCCAAAGCAGAGAATGGTTATAAACATAAACGGCCATTATCGCTGCCGCAGCGCCCAGATCCAGCCCAGCAGCGTTAAGACAAAGAGGGGATAGGCGAAGAAGGGCAGCGGCGAGGCTGTGGGCAGCAGGAGGGTTCCCAGGAAAATCTGGACGGCGACAACGACAAATAACAGCGCCGCTATGATGCCCGTGATACGAAAGGGCAGAGGAAATTCGTGGGGAATGCTGATTAAGAAGAGCGCAGTGGCCCATAAGGCGACGCCGCTGCCGAATGCCGGCACGCCCGGCTCTAACCCCAGCGGCGCGCTCAAAATAATGAACCCCTGCCCAATGGCAAACACCAGGAACCCGGCGGCGACAAAGTCGTTTCCCTGCCTGAAGAACTTCAAAGTCAACAGCGTTGTGGCTACGACCAACCCCACGCCGTCAATGCCCCACACCAGGCTTTGTAGATTGGGGTCTGTGATCAGCGTCCCTGCCAGCCCAAAGATGGCGCCAATCGCCAGACCAACCGAAGCCACACGTTCTAACCGTCCATCACCTTTTTTATCCATCGGGGTTCCTCCTTCGTTAATAGTAGGGCGGTTTTCCAAAATCGCCCGCCCGATTTTGGAAAATCGGGCTACA
>CAYQYJ010000528.1:0-2820 GCA_964421605.1 uncultured Ardenticatenaceae bacterium
GGCAATTTTGGGCGCAGACGCGCCCAAAATTGCCCGGCGCCGATGCCTTTTTGCCCGCTTTGTAGGGCTAATAGGTGGTTAAAGAGATCGCCACGATTTACTGGAGTGTTACCGGGCTTGTGCCTGTCGCTAAGCTGGCTGATTTGCGGCAAGAAACAGAGGAACTGTCATTATGAGTTGGTATTACAATTTCAAGCCAACGAAAGCGATAGAGACGGATGAGGGCATTAAGGCCAGGAGCAGGCGCGGGGAGTTTGTGAAGAATTGGTGGGCGACGCGCTGGATTGCGGCTATGGAGCGGGTGATGGATCGGGGGCGCTTGCAGCGGGGGCGCAGTTATGCGCGCAAAGGGCAGGTGTTGTCGCTGGAAGAGGGGAAGGGGCAGATTACGGCGAAAGTGCAGGGATCGCGGGCCACGCCTTACAAGATCACTGTCGCGCTGCAGCCGCTGAGTGAGGCGGATTGGAATAAGGTTATGGCGGCGCTGGTGGAGCGACCGTACTTTGTGGCGCAACTGCTGGCGGGGGAGATGCCGCAAGAAATTGAGGAAGCGTTTGCGGCGGCGAAGCTGGACCTGTTCCCTAATAAGCGGGAATTGAAGCAGAGTTGTAGCTGCCCCGATTGGGCGGACGTGTGCAAGCATCTGGCAGCGGTGCATTATATTCTGGCGGAACGGTTTGACGTGGATCCGTTTTTGCTGTTCCGGCTGCGGGGAAAGAGTCAGGAAGAGATTCTGGCGGCGTTGGGGGACGGGCAGGATGATGCACCCGCGGCGGCGGAATACGCGCCTGCCCGACCGTTGGCGGAGTCGCTGTCTGATTACTGGCAGATTGGGCCAGAGTTGGAGCGATTTTCGATACAGGTGGCGCCGCCGGAGGAGTCTTACCCGTTGTTGGAGCGAATGGGCGACCCTGACTTTTTGCCGGAAGCGCGCCGCTGGCTGGCGAAGGCGTATGATGGGGTGACGGAAGCGGCTGTGCAAATTGCCTATCAGCCGGATAGCGTGGAGAGTGAAGCAGAATGATAACTCTGACAGCGGCGTTAGAACGTTGGAACAGTGATGTTCTCATGAAGTATGTGGCGCTGTTGGGCGCAGGCAAGGGCGTGACGCGCAAGGCAGACCGTATCGAGGTGGTGCGCCGGCATTTGCTGGAAAAGGAACACCTGCGCCGTGTATGGCAGCAGCTTGACCCGGTGGCGCAGCGGGCTGTTTCAAACGCTTATCACCACGATGGCGTGTTTGACCCACAGGCATTTGTGGCCCAATATGGGCAACTGCCGCCGCGCCCCCAGAAGGATAAGTGGGGGTATTATGGCTGGCAAGAACCCATTTTGTTTGATTTGTTTGTGATAAACAATGAAATTCCGTCTGATTTACTGCCTTTGCTGGCGGATCTGGCGCTGCCTGTGGAGCGGTTCCGACTGGAAGGCGTGGAGGCGCTGCCGGCAACGGCGCAGCGCTATGCGGCAGCCTGTCCGATCATAGAAGCCGAAACGGAGGTGGTGGGACGGACTGATTTGTTGACTTATTTGCAACTGGTGGAGCAGGGGGCGTTGAAGTGGAGTGAGAAGAACCGTGAGTTGACGGCAGCCAGCGTGCGCAAGGTGATGGCCAATCTGGTGATGGGCGATTTTTATGAGGAGCCGGATACGGTGACGGGGCGGAGCGTGGTGCGCCCGTTTGGCCTGGATATGTTCGCGCAAGGCGCCGGGTTGGTGACGAATGCCGGCAAGTTGTCGCCTGCGGGGCGCCGCTATTTGCAGACACAAGACCCGCACCTGTTTTTGGAGGCGTTTGAGCGTTGGGTGGAAGAAGGGAAGTTTGATGAGCTGACGCGCATCAGGGAGTTAAACGGCTTGAATGCGCGGGGTACGCGCCTGACGCCGCCCGCGAGCCGGCGCGAGAAGGTGATTGAGGCGCTTTCCTGGTGCCCTACGCATACGTGGATCTATTTCCAGGATTTTTACCGGGCGGTCAAAATCTGGCATTTTGACTTTGAGGTGGAAGCCACCGCCTGGAGCAATTTGTATGCCGGGCCTTACAAAGAGTATGGCACTATGGATGACGGCAATTATTGGAAGATCGTCAAGGGGCTGTATATCAACGCCATTATTATGGAATATCTGGCGACGATTGGGGCGGTAGATATTGGGTATGTGGCGGAGGAGGTCAGCTTTATTGATAGCAGCGTGCATTATACGGATGAGCGGTTTAGCTTGCACGATGGGCTGCTCTATTTCCGCATCAATAATTGGGGGGCGTTTTTGTTGGGGCAGGCGGATGGGTATACGCCAGCGCAGCCGCCGCAGCGGGCGTTGTTTACGATTGATAGCGGGCTGCGGGTGTATCTGGTAGGTGATTTGCGGCCTAATGAGCAGTTGCAGTTGGAGGCCATGGCCATACCCGTAGGGGAAAAGGTGTACCAACTGGACCGGGCGAAGTGGTTGGCGGCGGTGGAGGGGGGGCAGCAGTTTGATTATCTGGCGGAGTTTTTGCAGGCAAACCATCTAGGGCCGCTGCCGGCAGATGCCGGCAGGTGGCTGGCGGAACTGAAGCGCCAGGTGCATCTGTTTAAGGAGGGGAGCGCGGCGGTGATGATTCAGTTGAACGATCAAGGGGCGCGCGCGGTCATTGAACAGGACGCGGCTTTGGCTAAAGTGTGCCGGCTGTTGGATGATGGGACGGGGGTGGTGTTGTCCAGTAATCTGAACAGGTTTCGCAAGCGGTTGCGGGAGATGGGGTATTTGTTGGGGACGAGGTGAGGCAGGATTTTACCGCCAAGACGCGAAGAGCGCGAAGGAACCGTCCCTAAATAAGTT
>CAYQYJ010000529.1:0-2815 GCA_964421605.1 uncultured Ardenticatenaceae bacterium
GGTCGTTGCTTTCAAAGAGGCGGATGCCTTCTTCATAGGTGACGCGCTCGCCTTCAATCACCTTTTCATAAATGTCACGGATGCCATTTGGCGTCATATTCAATGCTCCTTCGAAAACAGTGACCAGTGGTCAGTGATCAGTGGTCAGAAAATTCGTTAAATTCGGTAACTATTCAGCTTCAGGGTGGTGCAAGGCACTGGCCGAACGGTTTTGGCCTGTTGGAACTCCTGTGGCCAGTGCCTCGCACCTGTATAGTTACTAAATTCGTGGCTAAGATTTTCATCTATTCCCGGCTGCGGATGCGGGCCATGAAGTGGCTGTGCGCCCAACGACCATCGCCAAAGGAAAAGAAGCGCCTGATGCCTTCGTGCGCAAAGCCCTTTTTTTCATACAGGCGAACGGCAGCCGGGTTATCGGTAAATACGTCCAGTTCCACGCGCTTTAAGTTCAGCCAGTTGTCCGCCAGGTCGAGAATCCGATCCATCAACTGGGAGCCAATGCGCTGGTTCCAGTAATCTTGATGCACCATCAGCCCCAGACCGCCCGTGTGCTGCAGGCGGGGGTTAGCGGGCTGCCACAGACTGACATGCCCCACCACCTGATCGTCTACCAGAGCCACATAGCGATACATGCCTGGCAGGTTGTCGTCGAAACGCTGTTCAATCGCGTCTATTTCCATGCTCGGTATCTGGGAAGTGCCGCGACAAACGGCAGGCTGGCGGAACAGATGGTATAAGCCGTCAAAATCTTCGCGGCGGGGCGGGCGAATAGTCAGCGGGAGGAAATCGCCGCTATTTTTCCGTTCCAGGGACAGCGGCGGCGCGGGCGGCAGTGATTGGGCGGCAAAATCCGGGCTGAGGCGGGCCATGACGTATTCATCTGCCCAACGCCCGCCGCCATAGGCGGCATACCTGCGGCAGCCTTCTATGGCAAAGCCAAACTTCTGGTAAAGGTGGACAGCCGCCACATTGTCCGTCATCACCTCTAACTCCACCCGCTTTAAGTTCAACCAGTTGTCGGCAATATCCAGGGCAGCCGCCATTAGCCGGCTGCCAATCCCCTGGTTCCATAAGGCCGGGGAAACGTACATCCCCAAACGGGCGGCGTGGCGGCGGCGGGGATTCCGTTCCAGGGTCAGGCTGATGTTGCCCACCACTTCTTGCCCCACCTGCGCCACCAGGCGGTGCTGTTCGGGGCGGTGATTCTGCACATGCGCCAGCGTTTCCGCCAACGCCATGCTGGGCAGTTGCAGCAGATTACGCGCCACTTCTGGCAGCGTAATAATGCGGTATAAATCCTCCGCATCTTCCCGCCGCAGGGGTCGTATCAAAATCCGATCCGTCATCCTTCTTCCTTCTGCCCTCTTCCTTCTCAAATGCCGTAACTTTGCCATTTGCGGTCTACCAGCGCCTTGATTTCGGCGCTCATTTCGAGTTCCGGGGGCCAGCCGCGCTCGTGACCATCTTGCGCGCCTTTGGCGGTGGCGTCAATGCCGATCTTGCCGCCAAAAGAGTCGCGCACGGCGGAATGGTCTAGCTGGTCCACGGGGCCGTCAACGATCACCGTGTCTCGCCGCCAATCTACGTTGCCCAGGACGCGCCAGGCAACCTGGGAGAGGTCGTGGACATTCACGTCCTGGTCTACAATGACGATGGCTTTGGTGAGCATCATCAAACCCAGGCCCCATAAGCCATAGATGACTTTGAACGGGTGGCCCGGATACCGTTTCTTGATGCTGACGATGATCAAGTTATGGAAGACACCTTCTGCCGGCATATTCACGTCCACAATCTCCCCCTGGAAAATTTTCATCAGGGGCAGAAACAACCGCTCGGTGGCTTTGCCCATCCAGTAATCTTCCATGGGCGGCTTGCCCACAATGGTTGTGGGGTAAATCGGGTTTTTACGATGGGTGATGGCTGTGACGTGGAAAGTGGGGAAGGTGTCGGCGGGCGTGTAGAAGCCCGTATGGTCGCCAAAGGGCCCTTCCAGGCGCTGGTCGTTGGGGTCCACGTAGCCTTCGATGACGATTTCGGCGTTTGCCGGCACTTCCAACGGCTGCGACACGCACTCTACAAACGGCACAGGCTTGCCGCGCAGCCAGCCCGCCAGCAGATATTCGTCAATACCCGGCGGCAAGGGGGCGCTGGCGCACCACATTTGCGCCGGGTCGCCGCCCAGGACAATGGCGGCGGGGATAGCTGGCTTGTTCAATTCACGTGCCAGATGTTCGTGTTCGGCGCCGCTCTTGTGTCGCTGCCAGTGCATGGCGGCGGTCTTGTCATCGTATATTTGCACGCGATACATGCCCACGTTGCGCTGGTTGGTCACCGGGTCGCGCGTGATGACCTGCATCAGGGTGATGTAGCGCCCGCCGTCATCGGGCCAGCAGCGCAGGGCGGGCAGGCTGTTAAGCGAGGCGTCTTCGCGGTGCACCACTTCCTGGCAGGCGCCCTGGCGCACCTTGTGCGGCTTCAAGCCCACGGCGCGCAGCGCGCCAAACAGGTCGGTGGCCCGTCCCATAGCCGCGCCCAACCCTTGCGGCAGCTTCATATCAATGAGAGTTGCCAGGTTGTGATTAAGCTGTTCCAGGTTTTCCACGCCCAGGGCCATGGCCATGCGTTTTTCGCTGCCAAAGGCGTTAATGAGCACGGGCATGTCATAGCCGGCGACGTTTTCAAAGAGCAGGGCTTTGTTGTGGGATGCCGGCATTTTACTGACGCGATCCGTGATCTCCGTAATCTCCAGGTCACGATTGACGGGAACCGTTATCCGTTTCAGTTCGCCCGCTTTTTCCAGGGCGTCAATAAAGTC
>CAYQYJ010000530.1:0-2802 GCA_964421605.1 uncultured Ardenticatenaceae bacterium
GTGTTTGCCGTCTCTTTGTGGCAAGGAGAGGCGGCGGGAGCGCGCACGCATCTGTTTCGGGTGAAGTCGGGGCAGGCGGTTTTTGGCATGGACGTGAAGCAGTCGCCCAATGATGTAGCCTTCATGGTGGTGGGCGGAAACCAGACGAGTCTGCTGCAAATTGACGCCGCTCGCTTGCAGGCGCTGGCGCAGGACGCGGAGTTTGGCGGGCAGGTGGCGGAGTTGGTGGATGGGTGGGTGAGCCGGTTGGGGGCGGTGCGCATGCCGGCATTACCCCCCAAAGAGTGCGCCCGTCTCGATCCGGGCCAAACCATGCGCCTGAATCAGGGCGCATCTGTGTGCGCCCGCCGCGGCGTGCTCTGGGTCAGGCACATGCGCGGCAAATCCCAATTCGGCCACGACAGCCATCTGCCTTACCTGAATGGCGCGGGTCTCTACCCCATTTCCGAAAAAGCCTGGATTCAAACCCTGGAACCCAGCCAGATCGAACTGCTCAACACCCCCACTTTCCTGACTGACCAGGCCAACTGGTTTAATCTGGAAGCGTTTCACCAGCACGTGCGGCAGGGCATCACCCGTTGGCGGCAGCAAAAAGCCGCGCAAGAGCAGACGCGCATTGCCGCCAAGCTGTCCTCCGATCGGGAGATCGTAGATGAGGCGCTGCACGCCCTGGCGACGCCGCTGCTGTCCGCCACTGCCGCCCCCCAGCCGCCGGCTGACGCCGCCGAACGGCTGCTGCTGGCCTGCCGCCTGATTGGCGAACGGTTGAAGATGGAAATGGCGGCCCCCGCCGCCGCCAACGCCCCCATTACCGTTAGCGGCATTGCCCGCGCGTCTCGCTGCCAGGTGCGCCAGGTGGCGCTGCGCGGCGAATGGTGGAAACAAGATAATGGTCATTTGTTGGCATATTGGGAAGAGTCGGATCAACCCGTAGCCCTGCTGCGTCGCGGCGGGCAGTACGAGCTGCATGACCCGGCGCGCACTACGCCGTTGCCCGTTACGCCCGAAGTAGCGGAAAAGTTAAAATCCTTTGCGCATATGTTTTATCGCCCCTTGCCCGCGCGGCGCATCACGGCTTTGGACCTGCTCAGGTTTGGGGCGCGTGGCGAGCGGCGCGACCTTTACCTTTTGCTGGCGACAGGTATTGCTGTGGGTTTGTTAGGCTTGATCATTCCTGTGGCCACAGGCGCGATTTTCGACCGCATTATTCCCGATGGCGCGCGCCCGCAGTTGGTGCAGATCAGCATCGCTTTGTTTGTGATCACGGGCGCGATGATGTTGTTCCAGATTGTGCAGAACCTGGCTGTGCTGCGGCTGCAAGGCCGGCTGGGGGCGGATATGCAGGCGGCGGTCTGGGACCGGATGCTCAATTTGCCAGTTTCTTTCTTCCGCGACTACTCGGCTGGCGACCTGGGCACGCGGGTGATGGGCATTTCTACCATCCAGCAAACACTCTCTGGCACAATCATTGGCGCGGCGTTGGCGGGCGTCTTTTCCATCTTCAGCTTTTTTCTGCTCTTTTACTATGATCGCACTCTGGCGCTGGCGGCGACGCTGTTGGTGGGGACAGCCGTGGCGGCGACGCTGTGGGCCGGGCGGCGGCAGGTGCAGCAGCAGCGGCGGGTGACGCAGGTGCAGGGGCAGTTGTCGGGCATTGTGCTGCAAACGATTCAGGGCATTGTCAAGTTTCGCGCTGCCGGCACGGAAGGACGCGCCTTTGCCAATTGGGCGCGCGCTTTTGCCCGCCTGAAGCAGGCTACTTTTGCTTCGCGCCGCGTCTCAAACCGGCTGCAACTGTTCAACAGCAGCTTTCAGGTGATTACGTTGATGGTTATTTTTGCCGTCGTGGCCAGCGTGACGCAAGGCAGCCTGTCTACCGGGGAATTTCTCAGTTTTAACGCCGCTTTCGGCCAGTTTTTGGTATCGGTTTTAACATTGAGCAGCGCGGGCATCACCATCCTCAGCGTCATTCCCCTGTACGAACGAGCCGCGCCCATTCTGCGCACGCTGCCAGAAATTGACCCCCTGCAAAAGCACCCTGGCGAACTGACCGGCCGCCTGGAAGTGGCGCACGTTTCCTTCCGCTACAGCGAAAATGGGCCGCAGGTGTTGGACGACGTTTCTATTCGCGTCGAGCCAGGCGAGTTTGTGGCGCTGGTTGGACCTTCTGGCTCAGGCAAATCCACCCTCTTTCGCATGTTATTGGGTTTCGAGACGCCGCAGGCGGGCGCCGTTTACTACGATGGGCAAAACCTGACCAGCCTGGACGTGCGCGAGGTGCGCCGTCAGTTGGGCGTGGTGCTGCAAAACGGTCAGATTATGGCTGGCGACATCTACACCAATATTGTTGGTTCTTCGCTGCTCACCCTGGGCGATGCCTGGAGTGCGGCGGAAATGGCCGGACTGGATAAAGACGTGCGCCAGATGCCTATGGGAATGCACACGGTTCTCAGCGACGGCGGCGGCACGCTCTCTGGCGGTCAGCGGCAGCGCGTCCTGATTGCTCGCGCCCTGGTGAACCGTCCGCGCATCCTCTTCTTTGATGAGGCCACCAGCGCCCTGGACAACCAGACGCAGGCAGTGGTCAGCCAGAGTCTGGACAATATGCACGCAACGCGCATTGTCATTGCCCATCGCCTGAGCACGATTATGAACGCCGATCGCATTTACGTGCTGCAAGGGGGGCGGGTGGTACAGTCTGGCAGTTACCAGGAGTTGATGAGCGCAGAAGGGTTGTTTGCCGACCTGGCGCGGCGGCAAATGGCGTAAACAAAAATGGGCGGCTGGTGACCCAGCCGCCCA
>CAYQYJ010000531.1:0-2796 GCA_964421605.1 uncultured Ardenticatenaceae bacterium
ACGGTTTAATGGGGTGTTACCTTGTGTATGGGTGTTTTCTAATTTGCCAGTTTGTCGGCGTAGGCGAATAGTGCCGGCATGCCGCCGGTATGCCAGAACAATACTTTGTGCCCGCGGTTGAACGCGCCCCAGCGAATCAGATCAATCAAGCCGCCCATTGCCCGCCCGGTGTAGACGGGGTCTAATAGAATGCCTTCAAACTGGCCCATCAGGCGGATTGCCTCTATTTCTGTTTCGCCCATCACAGCATAGCCGCCGCCCAGATAATCGTCGTTGACTTCCACCTGGTCCGCTACCGAGAGCGTGCCTAAGCCCAGGTGGGTGGCGGTGGCGGTAGCCAGGGCAGCTACCTGGGTTTGCAGCGATTGGGCGTTGTGGTCCACGCTGATACCTAAAATCTGACCGCGAAAGCCGTACGCCTTGGCCCCTAAAACCAAACCCGCCTGCGTGCCGCCGCTGCTGCTGGCAAAGACGATGAAATCCACGTTAAGCTGTTCGGCGGCTAACTGCGCCATCAACTCTTCCATCGCCAGCACGTAACTGGTGGCCCCGACCACGTTGGAGCCGCCCAGGGGGATGATATACGGCTTGCGCCCCATAGCTTTCACTTCGGCGGCGACGGCGGCGGTAGCTTCGCTGCATGTCTGGTCGCCGCACCAGTACAGGTGCGCGCCTAGCAGTTGGTCCAGCAGGATGTTGCCCGTGACGGCGGCGGGTTCCCGCCCGCGCAGCGCCAGGCTGCACCCCAGACCAAAATGAGCGGCGGCGGCAGCGGTTTGGCGGCAGTGGTTGCTTTGCGGCGCGCCGGTGGTAATGATGTGATCGCAGCCTTGCGCCAGGGCGTCCGCCAGCAAAAATTCCAGCTTGCGCGTCTTGTTGCCGCCGCCAGCCAACCCCGTCTGGTCGTCCCGCTTGATGAACAACTGCGGGCCGCCCAGATATTTAGTCAACCGGCTCAGCGGTTCAATGGGCGTGGGCAGGTGGGCAATGCGGACGCGATCGGGATACCTGGGATTCATGAACTTATCCTTGCTGATGGCTTCAGCCGCGGGCGGAGAGGCGCATGGGCAGCCCATTCTTGGGGCGCAGGGTAATTAAGGGTTCCATCTCCACCGGTTTGTCGGCGACTAACTGCCAGCGATAGCGCTGTACCAGGGAAGCCAGGATTAAGTGCGCTTCGGTCAGGGCAAAGGTGTTGCCAATACATTGGCGCGGCCCGCCGCCAAAGGGCACATAGGCGTAGCGAGGACGGTCGGCGGCGCGTTCCGGGGTGAATCGCTGCGGGTCAAACCGGTCTGGGTCGGGCCAGAATTCGGGATGGCGGTGGGTGACGTATGGGAAAAGGGTGACAGCCGACTGAGCGGCGACGCGATAGCCGCCTACTTCGTCTTCTTGCTGCGCCCAGCGGGCAATGGCGTAAGCCGGCGGGTAGAGGCGCAGGGTTTCATCTATGACCATGCGGGTGTAGGGCAGTTGGGGCAGGTCGTCCATGGCGACGGGACGTCCGCCAGCCAGAACGGCGTCTACTTCGGCTTCCAGACGGCGGGCTATGTCGGGGTGCCGCGCCAGCAAGTAGAGGGCCCAACTCAAAGCGACGGCGGTGGTTTCGTGCCCGGCCAGCAGCAGGGTCATGACTTCATCGCGCAACTGTTTGTCGTCCATGCCTTCGCCTGTGTCTTCGTCGCGGGCGAGCATGAGCATGGAGAGAAGGTCGCCTTTGTCTTCGCCGGCGGCGCGGCGTTCGGCAATGATCTGGTTGACGACGTGGTCGAGTTGGCGAATGCCGGCATTCATGCGGCGCGTGGTAGGCCAGAAAGGTATGCGCACGGTGAAGGGGGAGAAGGGCTGCGTCGTCAGGTAGGTGATGATGTGGTTGACGTCGGTGAAGGCTGCGCCGACGGTGCTGGCCTGACCGGTGAGATCCATGCTGAAGAGGGTTTTGCCGGCAATTTCCAGCGTCAATTTGGTTATCTCTGCACTGACGTCTAACGGCTGCCCTTGCTGCGCGGCGGTATGCCAGCGGTCCAACATTTGCTGCGTGGCGGTTGTCATCGTCTGCCCAAAGCTGGTAATATGCCGGCGGTGGAAGGCGGGCTGCGCCAATCGCCGCTGCCGCCGCCACAGATCCCCATCGCTGGTTAGCAAGCCGTATCCTATCAGGGGCTGCATCACCTGGAAGGTGGGGCTGGGCATTTTGGTGTAGTTGCGGTTGTTATCTTGCAGGATGTGTTTGAGGTGATCGGGGTGGAAGAAGACATAACCGTAGAAATGCAAGAAAAAGCGCAGGCGGACGGCGTCGCCGTATTCCTGGTGTAAGCGGACGATGGTACCCAGCGAGTCTTGTTGGAACTCGCGCACTGTGCCCAAGATGGGATGCCCTTTGGGGCCGGGGGGATAAGGCAGGGTAGGGGCGTGTGTGGCAAGGCTGGACATGGTTGTTTCTCAAGGAATGATGGAGGAGGGATTGTGCCGGCAGGACGCGGCCGGATATGGTTTGTTTATAAGTGAAGCAGGCGCAAAACAAAAAAGCCACCCACCCGATAGGCGGACGGCTTTGGGCCAGGCGAGACGATGCAAAAGCAGCGCATGGTCATTCATAGTCGCAAAGCTGAGGGACGTGGATTCGAACCACGACTGACGGAGTCAGAGTCCGCTGTTCTACCGTTAAACTATCCCTCAAGGGGGTAAACCTCTTACCAGGCGCGTATTATGCCATTGCTGCCAAATTTTGGCAAATGACCGATTCAGAACAAGACGAGTGTTTTGCTCAAGGCCAGTTCAGCCAGCGCAGCGTCG
>CAYQYJ010000532.1:0-2790 GCA_964421605.1 uncultured Ardenticatenaceae bacterium
CCCATCCCCAACAACACCAGCAGCAAAAACGCCAGCTTAATCCCCAGGCTGAGGGCCACGTTGACCCGAATCGTGCGCATAGCCGCCCGGCTGAGTTGCACGGCAAATGGCAGTTTACTCAAGTCGTCGCTGAGCAGGGCCACATCCGCCGTTTCCATGGCCTGCGCTGTGCCTGCCGCGCCCATGGCAATGCCCACATCGGCGCTGGCTAGAGCCGGGGCATCGTTAATGCCATCCCCTACCATCGCCACCGGCCCATACTGCTGCCGCAGCGCTTCAATCGCTTTCAACTTATCTTCTGGCAGCAGCCCGGCGCGTACTTCGGTTACGCCCACCTCCGCCCCAATTTGCCGCGCGGTGGCTTCGTTGTCCCCGGTGAGCATGATGAGGTGGGGAATGCCGGCATCTCGCAGCCCCGCCACCGCCGCCCGGCTCGACTGCCGCACCGTGTCCGCCACCGTAATATACCCCAGATAATCCGCTCCCGCGCTGACCAGCAGCGGCGTCTGCCCGTTGGCTGCCGCCGTCTGCGCCGCCTGGCAGTCCGTTTGCGGGTGCGGCTGGTCTACATCAAAAAAGGCGTGGCTGCCCACCGTTACCGCCTGCCCATTTACCTGCCCGCGCACGCCACGCCCTACCAGCGCCGTTACCTCATCCGCGCTGTAACGATGCTGCACCCCCCGCGCCGCCGAAGCCTGCACCAGGGCGTAAGCCATCGGATGCTCGCTGCGCTGCTCCACGGCGCTGGCTAAAGCCAGCAAATCGTCGCACGGCTCGCACGCCCCCTGCGGGTTTTCGCACGCCACCGACTGTACTTTCACCACGGCGGGTTTGCCGGCAGTCAACGTCCCCGTCTTATCAAAAGCCACCGCCCGCACCCTTGCCAGCGATTCCACAAATGCGCCTCCCTTAATCAGCACCCCATGATGGGCGGCGTTGCTGATGGCGCTGATCAGGCTGACAGGCGTGCTGATCACCAGCGCGCAGGGGCAAGCCACCACCAGCAGCGCCAGGGCGCGGTACAGCCAGCCCGTCGTCGCCTCATCAGGGTTCAAGAACGGCTGTCCCCATACCAGGGGCGGAATCACAGCCGTCAGCAGCGCCAATACGACTACGGCGGGCGTATAACGACGGGCGAAGCGGTCTACCAGCCGCTGCGCCGGCGCCCGCTTTTCCTGCGCCTCTTCCACCATCTGGATGATGCGGCTGATCGTATTGTCCGCTGCCAGGTGCGTAACGCGAATGATGAGGGCGCCCTGGAGGTTGACGCTGCCGGCATACACCCCATCCCCGCGCCCTTTGACTACAGGCATACTCTCCCCCGTAATCGGCGCCTGGTTCACGCTGGACGCCCCGCTCACAATCTCCCCATCCATGGCAATCCGCTCCCCCGGCTTCACCACAATCTCATCCCCCACCGCCAGCGCCGCCACGGGCACGCGCTGTTCCGACGGCGGGCAAAACGGGCACGGACCGCCTGTATATCCCCCCTGCCCCAGATGCCCGGCGCAGTCCACGCAAAAATGGCGGCGCGTGGCTTCCGGTGGCGCCACTGCCATCAGGCTGCGAATTGCCTGCCGCGCCCGCTGCGCTGTAAACCCCTCCAGCGCTTCGCCAATGGCAAACAACACCATCACCAGCCCCCCTTCCGTGTACGCCCCAATTGCCAGCGCCCCCAGGCTGGCAATCGTCATCAACACATTAATGTTGATCTCGCGGTTAATCCGCAGCGACCGCCAGGCGCTGCGCGCCACCGGATACCCTGCCGTCGCCATCGCCGCCACAGATGTTAAGTTTAGCAGTGGGTGTTCCCAGCCCAGAAAAGGCAGCAGTTCGTTAAACAACAGCCCTGGCAAAATCAACAGCGCCCCCAGCAGCGCCAGCCGCGTTTCCGTTTGCTGCCACATAAAGGCTAAAAAATGCGGCGCAGCCATGGTAGCGCGGTCATCCTGGACCGCTTTTGCGCTGCCCACATCATATCCCAACGCCCGCACCCGCGCCGCCACCGTCTCCGCAGAGACCGGCCCCGCCACCCGCATCATTTCCGTGGTAAAGCTAACCGTGCAAGCCTGCACCCCCTCTAACTGCCCCACCCCCTTTTCCAGGGTCGCCGCGCAGTCGGCGCAATCCATCCCCGTAATCCGAAAACGTTGCTCAAGCTCATTACTGTCCATACCCCCCATTATACAACGTCTTGCCAACTATAAAGCATCCACAGCGGCAAAACCCTTCCCCTTAACCATTCACCCATTAACCATTCCCCCTCCCCCACACACTCCCCAAACCCCAAAGCTCCCCCCCCATCATACCTCACACCTCACACTTCTTCCTTCTTCCTTCTTCCTTCATACTTCTTCTTTCACTCCTTCCCCATCCACAAAACCACAATCAGCGCCAATTCAATCACCTTGGTTACCAACCCCAACACGCTGTTAAATGGCTCGCCATTGACGATGAAATAAGCCACAATCGTCACCGCTGCAAAACCCATTAAGGCATAACGAATCAGGCCCCGTTGCGCCGCCAACTGCGGAATAAAATATAAACCCGCCAGCAGCGCCAGATAGCCTATGCCGTTCAGGATAAACAAAGGCGGCTGCGATCCGCCAAACTGCATGTATGAGATCCCCAGGTAAAGGTGGATGATGGCTGTTGCCAGGGTTAGAACAATGGTGAGCATTTTGCTATTCACGGTCTTCTCCTTTTGATGAGTGGAACAGAGGGAAATTGAACTTCTACTGAACAGAACCCCCGCCGCGCGCGAAAGTTGCTGCCCAGCCTGCATTACCT
>CAYQYJ010000533.1:0-2783 GCA_964421605.1 uncultured Ardenticatenaceae bacterium
AGATGAACGCTGACGGTGTAACATAGGTAACCTCCCAGATTGAAGTGAACAGAGTGAACAGAGTTGAGTTACGCTTGCCGCACGGTGAAAATATTATATCACTATGTTGAGCCAAAACACTACCATCTCTATATAAAGACTCACCAGCGGCGCCTCCTTGCAATCCCTTTGCAAATGCAACAACACGGGCTACAATTTTTCTCGATTCGCTTTCTGCCACATTGAAGTTAGTTCCACACCCTCTAACCGGTTTTCTCTAGCATCCACAAGGAGTTCCCTATGTTTCCCCCAACTGTTCGTCGTCTCCTATTGATTCTGGTTCTGTCCGTCGTAGGCAGCGCTTTGCTGTTAATGCGTTCGCGCCCGGCAGTGGAAACGGTCGCACGCCAGCAGGCGGTACAATCTTTTGCGCCTGTCCCTGTTGACCGGGACTTTGACGCCCAGCCAGTCGCCGCCAACGAGAAGGTTTCCCCCATAGTGGTTAATCTGGCTGATGTTCCCGCTAATGTATATGATCCCAATAATCAGTTTGACCGCTGGCAGCGGGGTGAAATTGATTTGAATGAGCACGAGGGAATCGTCAGCCAGGCGGCATTTCAAGCCCTGCAAGCCGCATCACAAAAGCTGGAGCCTGCGACCAATATCACACAAGCCACCAGCGGCCCCGGTCTGAACGCGCCTACCGCTGGCGTCAGTTTCGACAGTCTTGACTACACACAATGCTGCGGCGGCGGCGGCAATGTGCCCCCCGATCCCGAAATGGCAGCGGGCCCCAACCATGTCATAGCGGTGGTCAACGTCGCCTTCCAGATATACAACACCAATGGCTCCCCCCTCACTGGTCCCATCACGTTTGCCAGCTTCATGAGCGGCAACTCCAACTGCACGGGCGTTTTTGATCCGAACGTCCTGTATGACGAATCTGCTGATCGCTTTATGCTGGGAATTGACGCGAATGGGACTCACTACTGCCTGGCAGTGTCCCAGACAGGCAATCCCACAGGCTCCTGGAATCTGTACGCATTTAGCACCGTCTCTGGACGGCGTGATTTCTTTGACTATCCCCACGCTGGCGTGGGCCGCGACGCCATTTACATGGGAGCCAACATCTTCCGCGGTAATCAGTTCAAAGAAGGTCAGGTCTGGGCTTTCGACAAAGCAGCCATGTATGCGGGCGCACCAGCCAGCGCCGTGACTGTTGGCTTGGGGGTCGCTGAAGATACGCCCCAACCGCTCAACCTGCACGGCTGGGCGCAGGGCACCTGGCCTAGCAGCGGTCCGCACTATATCCTGACGGAAACCAACTACAATGGCCGCGACTATACCGTCTTTGCCTGGAATGATCCCTTTGGCGCGAACAATTTTAGCGCTGTAGGCACCGTTGATCTGCAGGCAGCCACTGGCGTCACTGCCGGCATGCCCGTTAGCGTACCTCAATCAGGCGGCAGTAATGTGCAGGCTAATGACTTCCGGCCTCAAGATTTCGAATACCGTAATGGATATGGTTGGACCACGCAGACCATTGCCTGTAATCCTGGCAGCGGCACCGTCAACTGCATTCGCTGGGCGCAGATAAACCCAGCCGCAGCTACGGTAGTTGACGCTGGCGTTTACGCCAGCAATGGGACGTATCGCTTCTTTGGCGACCTGGCAGCCAATCACTGCAACGATATGGCTATCGGTTACACCAAATCCAGCACCAGCATGTTCCCCTCCATCTGGTACACCGGGCGGGAAAGCGGTGACCCCGCCGGTTCACTCCAGGCAGAAGCGCAGCTCAAAGCGGGTGAAATCACTTACACAGCTTTCGACAGCGTGCCGCGCCGTTGGGGAGACTACACGGAAATGACAATCGCGCCTGACGGCGTTACCTTCTGGTATCTGGGTGAATACAGCAAAAATACAGGCACAACCAATGGCCGCTGGGGGACTTATATTGGCTCCTTCTCTTTCCCCAACTGTGACGTTGGCCCCCTGCCCACGCCCACCCCGGCCCCCCCAACGCCGACGCCTACTCCAGCCCCGCCGACGCCGACCCCAGGTCCTAACCAAACGATGCACGTAGGCGACCTGGATGGCAGCAGCACACCAGCTAACGGCGGTCGCTGGCACGCCACGGTGACCATCACCATTCACGATGCAGGCGACAACCCCCTGGCGAACGCCGCCGTCAGCGGCAGTTGGAGCAACGGCGCTTCTGGTTCTGGCTCCTGCACCACCAATGCCAGCGGCCAATGCGCCGTGACCAAGAACAATATCAAGGGCAATCAGAGCAGCGTCACCTTCACTATCACTACTGTTACGGAAACAACGCACACCTATGATGCCAACGCCAACCATGATCCGGATGGCGATAGCAACGGCACAACCATCACGGTCCTGAAACCGTAGTATTGTCCTGTCAAACGTAAAATGAGGAGTTCGCATCTGAGGATGCGAACTCCTCATTTACGCCATGAATGGTTTGCGCTTATAACCGAGCATCCGCAAGCCATTTAACGACACCAGAACCGTGCTGCCTTCGTGCCCCACCACACTCAACGGCAGCGCCAGATTGAAACCCAACACCGCCAGAATCAATACCAGAATCATGCCGATGGCAAAAGTCAGGTTCTGCACCAACGTCTTGCGCGTCTGGCGGCTGAGGGCAATCACGTAAGGGATATTACGCAGGTCATCGGACATGAGAACGACCGAAGCCGTTTCCAGCGCCACATCGCTGCCTGCCGCCCCCATAGCTATGCCAATTTCCGCCAGCGCCAGCGCCGGCGCGTCGTTAACGC
>CAYQYJ010000534.1:0-2776 GCA_964421605.1 uncultured Ardenticatenaceae bacterium
TCTTCTTCATCGTCAAAAGGTTCTTCAAAAGCCCAATCGAGTTTGACGATGGGGGAGACCTGGATTACTTCGAGGACATCCCCGCATTCGGGACAGGTCACAAGCTGGCCGATGTGTAACTTGCCCGACAGACGAATGGATGTGTCACAACTGGGGCAGGTACCGAGGGCGGGTTTGTCGGAACGTTTGGAAGCCATTATGCTGTTTTCTCCTTCGAAGATGATCCCACGCGGAGACGCGGAGGGCGCGGAGACCTGTAGGACAAGCTGTTAGCTTGTCCGCGTAAACTAAAACCGCCGGCTGGCGGCGTAAACGAGAGACAAGTGTAAAAAAACAAAGCTGCAAAAACTATAACAATGCGCTGTATCAAAGGGGGGTGAAGGTGTGTGTAAAAAATGTGCCAAGTCGTGGTCTGGCGTGCCAAATGTGTGCCAGGGGGGAGGCGAATGGCGGGGAACAGCCTGTTTTCAGGGTTCGGGGAGGGGTGCAACGGAAAAGCGATACCCGACGCCGGGGATGTTTTGAATGAAGCGGGTTTGTTCGGGGGCGGTTTCCAGTTTGCGCCGCAGCCGGCGAATTAAGCCGCGCACCAGTTCCCGATTCCCCTGCCCACTGTATCCCCAAACGCGCTCGACAATCAGTTCGGTGGGCAGCACTTGATCCTGGTTGCTGACTAGCAGGTGAAACAGGCGAAATTCTAGCTGCGTCAGGCGCTGTGGCGGGCTGCCGCTGACGGCGACGGTGCGCGTGGCCGGGTCCAGGAGGATGCCTTCCATTTCAAAGCGGGGGGGGAGGGATGCCGGCACGCCCCCCACCCGCCGCAACAGCCCCTGCACATAGCGGCTCAAAATACGAGCCGAGACAGGGCGCGGCAGCACCAGGTCTACTCCTGCGTCTAGCAAGGCGCAATGGTTCTCTTCCGTAGGCAGGGCTGTCAAGGCGATTAAGGGCGCTTGCGTCACCGCGCGCAACTGCTCAATATCCCGGCGCAGGGCGTGGCTGTCTGGCAGCGACAGCAGCACCAGGTCTACCGGTCGTTCTGGTAGGGTGGCGGTTACTGGCTGCAGCGCGGCCGTGGTGGCTACGGCGACGCCGGCGTGGCGCAAAATGAAGTTTAAGAAGTCCCGGTCTTCCTGGTTATCAGCGACTACAATAGCCTGCATCGCCGCACTCCCTGGGTATGGTAGATGGGGCTGCGGCGGTAAATGCCGGCAGCTACTCCCATTTTACCCCAATCCCGCGCATTGTCAGCCCGATAGCGCGGGTTGCCAACCCGCCCCCCGATCACTGACCACAGCCAGCTTGACAATTGCTGTCCTGGTGGAGTTCGGGTTTGCTCATGAACCAGCGGCGTGCTAAACTAGCTTTTTAGTGTTTACGTCAGGATTTGCTTTGGCCCATATTATACCACCCATACGGGGGCGAAAACTTCTTTTGTTCGCTAACCTTTGCCCGATCCTTTTACCAGGATGGGGCTTTTTTTTGACCAGGACCCGAAGAATTTACCATTCTTCGGGTCTTTTTTTATGGAACGCCAGGCCCCTTGTTTTTCTTCGCGTCCTTCGCGTCTTTGCGGTGAAATCCCTGCATTTCGTAGTGAAATCCCCGCGTCTTTGCGGTGAAATTCCCAAGAGACTATGTCTGACTTGATTCTACCCGGTCTGATAGACGTACATACCCATCTGCGCGTGCCTGGCGGCGAACATAAGGAAGATTTCGCCACGGGCACGGCGGCGGCGCTGGCGGGCGGCTTTACCCTGATCCTGGGCATGCCGAACACGTCGCCGCCCCTGTCTACGCCGGAGGTGTTGGCTGCCGCTCGCAGCGCCGCGGCTCAGGCCATTCGCTGCGACGTGGGGCTGTTTGCCGGCGCCAGCCCGGCGCAGTTGCCCCATCTGGCTGCCTGCGCGCCGCAGGCGGCGGCGCTGAAGATTTATTTGAATGACACCTATGGATCGCTGCGGGTGGAGGACGTGCCCACGCTGCGCGCCTGTTTCCGCGATTGGCCGCGGCATAAGCTGATTGCTATGCACGCCGAAAAGCAGAGCGTGGCGGTGGGTATTGGTCTGGCGGCGGCGTATCAGCGGCCGGTGCATTTTTGCCACATCAGCCGCCGCGAGGAGATTGAGCTGATTGCGGACGCCAAAATGGCCGGGCTGCCGGTGACTTGCGAAGCGACCCCCCACCATTTGTTTTTGGACGCGGCGGCGTTTGCCCGCCAGGGGCCGTTGGCGGATATGCGCCCGGTGTTGGGCGCGGCGGAGGATGTGGCGGCGTTGTGGCGGCATTTGGACGAGACGATAGATTGTATTGCCACCGACCACGCGCCGCACACGCTGGCGGAAAAGGGGTCGCCGCAGCCGCCGCCGGGGGTGGCGGGGTTGGAGACGGCGCTGCCTTTGCTGCTGACGGCGGTGCATGAGGGGCGGTTGGGGCTGCCGCGGCTGATTGAATTGATGCACACCAACCCGCGCCGCCTTTTCGATTTGCCTGAGCAGCCGGACACCTGGGTAGAAGTGGACGCCGAGGCGCAGTGGACGATCCGGAATGAGGGGATGCAGTCGAAGTGCGGCTGGACGCCGTTTGCCGGCATGACGGTTATGGGTCGAATCCGCCGCGTCATTTTGCGCGGGCAATTGGCGTATGAAGAAGGGGTTGTGTTGGCGCCGCCGGGTAGTGGAAAGGTTTTGCCAACGGTGAACAGTCAACAGTGAACAGATTACAGTCAACTGATGAAGTAACGAGTGGAGAAAAAAGTATGTTGCTTAAGCCTTTG
>CAYQYJ010000535.1:0-2757 GCA_964421605.1 uncultured Ardenticatenaceae bacterium
AAGATTTGGCGTTGTTCTCTCATTGCCTAAACCTCTGGCAAGGGGTACGATTAGGGTGCGCGACAAAAGGCGGACAGAAGCCGCGTATCAGCTTACCAGTCGTTTTCAACAAACAGCAGCAAGCAGCCGTTGCGGATCATTTCTCATCTATGGACGACCAACGTTTATCCCAGATCATCATTGATCCAAATCAGTTTGAGGGGCAGCCCTATATCAGGGACACGCGCTTCACGGTACGCGAGATATTGGAGATGCTGGCGCATGGGCAGTCGAGCGAAGAAATCCTGGAGGATCATCCGCCGCTGCGTCCCAGCCATATCCAGGCGGCGGCAGCCTACGCCGTCTACTTATTGAGCAGGCAGCACAAGCCGCCAGACCAACCCACCTCTCTGCCTGACTTTAGCTAAAGGAATTTGACCGCCAAGACGCGAAGCGCGCCAAGAAAGAGGATACTCAGCGCCCGCCCCGTCAACAAGTTCAGGGCAAGCTCTGAGTTTAGCGAAGGGGCAACCCTTTGCGTTTTTGCGGCAAGTAAAGACGAAAAAAGAGCCAGCCTGTCACTATGGACCTGAAAGCGGTTACGGGACAACTGTACATTATTAACGGCGAGGCGCAGGCGGCGGCGGTTGTGCCTGGCTTGCAGGCGCAGTCGCCGCCCGCGCGGGCCGCGCGAGGGCGCGGCAGCGATTATCTGTTTGTACATTTGACGTTGAGCGGTCCGGCGGCAGAGACGGAGATGTTGGCGCAGGATTTGCTGGACAGCATCAGCCAGCGATTCTACCAGACGCCGGGTAGCATTACGGCGGCGCTGCGCAAGGCTATTGTAGAAACGAACGAACTGCTGCTGCGGCGCAATGTCAGCGGCAGCGATGCGTCGCGCGAAGGGGCTATCACCTGCGCCGTTTTACGCGGGCAGGAGCTATTTCTTGCCCAGGCGGGGGAGTCGTTTGCTCTGCTGGGGCATCATTTTGGCGTGGAACGGCTGCCCGCCAGTGCGCCGCCACAAATGACGCCGCTGGGACGGACAGCCGGGCTGGATTTGCGCTTCTATCACAACTGGCTAGAGCCGGGCCATATGCTGCTGCTGGCAGACCCGCGCATGGCGCATTTGCCGGCATCCACCATCCGCCCCGCCCTGGTAGACAGTGAAGACCTGGAAGAAAGTCTGGACATGCTGACGGCGCTGTTAGCCTCGGATACAGCCCGCCTGATGCTGATCCAGTTCACCGACGAAGAACCCGTGATTGCCCCCCAGCCTGCGGCTGCCAAAAGCACAGGCGCGCGGCTGGAGCCGCCGACAACCGCCCCTCGCCGCGATCCCCAATATGCTCGCCAATCTATGCCGGCAACTCCGGCGGCGCGACCCCGCCCGCCTTTTGTCCGCCCTCGCACCCAAGATGGCGCAACAGAGCTTCCGACGGCGCGCCAGACCGCTGCAATAACCCGTCAGGTGGCGCCGAGAACAAGCCAGGTTACCCCAACAGCGCGCCAGGCAACTTCGCAAGCCGCTCAGGGGTTAGGGCGCTTTATGGGCTGGCTGGCGCAACTGCTGGCGCGGCTCAATCCCCCCCGCGCAGCGGCAGCCGCTGGTGAAGAGCCTGTCAATTGGGCCTGGCCCGCCCTGGCAGCAATCATTATCCCCGTACTCATTGCCCTGGTAGTGACCACTACCTACTTCCAGCGCGGGTTGTCAAATCGTTTTAGCGAGATCCGGCAGCAAATGGGACAGGCTATTGGTCTGGCAGAACAGGCTGCGGACGACGATATGGCCCGCGCCTATTACAGCCAGGTTTTGGCGCTAAGCGTTGAAGCGGAAACTTTGCGCCCCGGCAACGCTGACGTACAGTCTATGCGCCAGACGGCGCTGGCGCGACTCGATCGTCTGGACGACATCACGCGGCTGCAAGCTGACATTTTGTATACGTATGGCGAAACTGCCAACATCACCAGCGTCGTACTGCGTGCAGGGCTAAACGGGGATATTTACACCCTGGATCAAGTTAACAGTGAAGTCTGGCTGCACAATACCAGTGAAGATTACGTCACCTTGACGCCGCCTGAGCCAGAACTGTTGTTATTTACTAACCAGGCGATTGGCAACCAGATTGTGACGACGCTGGCAGATATGTTGTGGCGCGAGACGGGGCAGATTGTTTCCCGCCCCGGCCTGGCAGTCCTGGACAACAGCGGCGCGTTGATCAATTTCTATCCTGACTATTCCGACCGCCGCGCGGTTCCTTTGGGCTTAGCCAGCAGTTGGCGGCAGCCAACGGCTATCACCACGTATGCTGAAAATCTTTACGTACTGGATCGCGCCGCCGAAAAGATATGGCGTTACTTGCCTGATGGCGAAGGTTTCACGATTACCGAAGGGCAAGAAGCGATTGAATTCATTGAGGGCGTAGATTTGACGCAAGCTGTAGACGTAGCCATTTACAGCGAAGATGGCAGCGTCCTCATTCTGTACCAGGATGGTCGTCTGCGCCGTTTTGTAGGCGGTCGCCCCCTGTGGACCGAAATTGACCTGCTCAACACGGGGCTGCAATCCCCCTTGATTGCGCCCATCGCCATGAAGATTGTGGGTCAGGGGTTGAACTCCTCCATCTTTGTGGCGGATCCGGGCAGCGCCCGCATCGTGCAGTTTAGCCTGGGGGGGATTTTTCTGGCGCAGTACAAAGGGACGCTGCCAGACGGCGCAGAAGCGTTTGCCCAAATTGCGGATTTCGATGTAGCCGAAGCGCCGCTGCGGATCTTTGC
>CAYQYJ010000536.1:0-2746 GCA_964421605.1 uncultured Ardenticatenaceae bacterium
AAGTAGATCCAGAGGTAGCACTGCACTTAATCGTGGTGGGTGTCAGCCCTGCCTATGGCGGGGCTGACACCCATTTTTATGGGCAATTTTGGGCGCGTCTGCGCCCAAAATTGCCTAAAGCCGATGCCTTTTTGCCCGGCGCCACCGCTTACAGTGGAAAACGTAATCCGTCGCCCCAGTCTCTGGCGGAACTTAAGCAAATACCTGGCGGTTAGAGTGGCCATCTTGGGCGGCGCGGTGGTGGCTGGCGTTTACATTACCATTCTTATTGCTAACTACGGGGGGTATGTTGATGAGATTATCCGGGGGCGGATTGCGCAGAGCATTGACGGCATGATTATGGGCGGGTGGCTGCGGGATGTGCCTACGGAAGAGAAGTTTGCCATCATTGAGGAAACGACACGGGCCATGGAGGAAGCCGCGGGGCTGAATGAGCCATTTCTGCTGCGTACGTTTCGCTGGTTGGGGGATGGTTTAACCTTAAACTGGGGCGAGTCTAACCGTTCTTTTGCCTACAATATGGCGGGCAGCAACACCGACCGCACCGACGTGCGGGGTATTGTGCTGGATCATCTGTCGCGCACGCTGGCTGTTTTTGGTCTGGCGAACGTGCTGCTCTTTTTCACGACGGTGCTGATAGGGTTGGCTCTGACACGCCAATATGGGTCGCGCCTGGACAGAGTGTTCGCCATTTTTTCGCCCCTGTCCGCCGCGCCAGCCTGGGTGTACGGCGTTCTGTTGAATATTTTTCTGCTGCGGGTGGTGAATCTATCTACCAGTGGCACATTTGACTTCTGGCCCAGCGAGTTTCGCTTTGCCTATCTCCCCATTGTGCTGCGGCATCTGGCTCTGCCTTTCTTAGCCATCTTTATCGCGGGGCTGTTTCAGGGGGCGTACGCCTGGCGCACTTTCTTTCTGACGTACACAAGCGAAGATTACGTGGATATGGCGCGGGCTAAAGGGCTTTCCGCCAGAGCGGTGGAGCGGCGTTACGTGCTGCGACCGGCTTTGCCAGGGATTGTGACCAGTTTTGCTTTGTTGAGCATGAGTCTGTGGCAGGAGATTATCGCGTTGGAGTATTTCTTCAACGTTGCCGGCATTGGGCGGCTGTTTGTGATTGCTATCCGCGCCCTGGACACGCCCATGATTGTGGCATTGGTGGTCACTTTTGCTTATCTGTTGGCGATGACGGTGTTTGTGCTGGATATTGTGTATGGGCTGCTCGATCCGCGCATCCGCGTAGGGAATACGGGGCAGGCGGGTAACGTCGCGCCGCCAGCCGCGCCGCACGACTGGCGTTTCTGGCAGCGCCGCCGCGCCAGTCGCTTGCGCCCTGCCCATCCGCCCCAGGCGCTGTCCCCTGGAGGAACGCGCCTGGAGCGCCCCACCCACGGGGAGCGGCGGCGGGGCTGGCAACGGCTGGGGGAGATAGGGCGGCAAATTATCACCTATCCCACAGCGGTCATTGGCGTGATTATCATTTTGGGGTTGGTGGGCGTCTCCATTTATACGGTGACGACCATTCCCTACGCGGAAGCAATTGCCCTGTGGCGGGGAGAGGGGAACGTTTGGGCGCGCAACCCGCGCAACGCCCAGCCAGAGTGGGTAAACGCCTTCCGCTTGAATAAACTACCTGCCACCATTATCCTGGACAGTCGCATCGAGCCAGGTTCAGAGGACGGGGCGTTGAGCGGGCATAAAACCCGCCAGGCGGTGACGGAAGAGATCACCGAAATCATAATATCCTTTCCTTTTGACTATCCATACAACGCCCTGCCGCAAGACGTCAATATTTATTTCCACGCTCAGTATGAGGAGAAAGTGCCGCATCTGACGCTGACGTGGCTGACGCCAGATGGTCGGGAAGTAGAGTTGGGCAGTTTTTCGACGCGCAGTTACCAGGCGTATTTGCTGGCGCAAGACGAACGGTTGCAGCGGCGGTTGGGAGGCGCGTCGCCGTTGGCCGGGTTGTTTACGGAACCGCTGACGGAGCAGCGGGTAGCGCCGGGGCGGTACGAACTGCGCATCAGCGCCCTGGTGTTTGAGGAAGAGGCGGATGTGGATGCGGAGTTTGTGCTATTTGGGCAGGTGCATGGCATTGCCGGCACAGACGCCCAACGACGCGACTTGATGGTGGCGCTATTGTGGGGCGCGCCCGTAGCCCTGGCGTTTGGAGTGGCGGCGGCGGTGATTACTTCCGTCAGCGGCATGTTTCTGGCGGCTATAGGGGCCTGGTTTGGCGGCGGCGTGGATCGGGCGGTGCAGTTTTTGACGGAAGTGAATTTGATTTTGCCTTTCTTCCCCGTCAGTCTGATGATTTACACGCTCTATTCTAAAAGTATCTGGGTGATTCTGGGGGTGACGGTGGCGCTGACCGTCTTTAGCAGTTCGGTGAAGACGTACCGCGCCGTTTTCCTGCAAATCAAGGAGGCGCCCTATATTGAAGCGGCGCGGGCGTATGGTGCAGGCAACTGGCGTATCATTCGCCGCTACCTGATACCGCGCATTGTGGCGGTGTTGATTCCGAAGCTGGTGATTCTGGTACCGGGTTACGTTTTTCTGGAAGCCACGCTGGCATTCCTGGGGGTGAGCGACCCGGTGCTGCCGACGTGGGGGAAACTGGTGGTGGCGGCTATCTCGTATGGGTTGCAGGCAAAGGTGTATCACCTGGCGGTGGCGTCGTTGGGGCTGCTTTTCCTGACGGGGTTTGCTTTTTCGATGCTGGGGCTGGCGTTGGAGCGGATTT
>CAYQYJ010000537.1:0-2726 GCA_964421605.1 uncultured Ardenticatenaceae bacterium
CCACCAACGATCTGGATATTCAAACGCTGCAAGTGCTGGAGCAGTTTCTGGACAGTTTCCAGGGCTGCCTGATCGTCGTCAGTCACGACCGGTACTTCCTGGATCGTACGGTAGACTTTCTGGCTACCTTTAGTGATGGCGGCCTGAGCGCCCGCTATCCCGCCCCCTTTGCCGCCTACCAAAGCGCCCGCGCTGCCGCCCAATCTGCGGAGCTACCTGTGGTTAAGAAAGCCGAAACGCCGCCGCGGTCAGCGCCAACCCCAGCCATCAGAGCCAGCCTGAGTTGGAAAGAGCGGCAGGAGGTCGCGGCATTAGAACAGCGTATCGCCGCGCTGGAAATAGAGCAGACGCGGCTGCAAACAGCCATCAATGCCAGCGGCAGCGATTACCAACAGTTGGCGCAGTTGGCTGCCGAACTCTCCACCGTCGAAACCGAACTGGAAACCGCTCTTGAGCGGTGGTTGGAACTGGCTGAGTAACGAAGCAGGCTCCGAATCCCCAGCCATTGTCGCCCGGCTACGTCAAGCGTCTCGCGGCTCGTATGAAAGACATATAATTCTCGTTCTGGATCTTCGCGATGAAGTTGTGCACAACCCTGCAAGGCGGTGGCTGAACGGTTCATTTTGCACAAAAGCATCTTTACAAACCATTACCCCTCCTATGTCATTCCGAGCCGTCTTCGGCGAGGAATCCCGCTCTATTTACTATGCAAGAGATTCCTCGGCGGACCTCGGAATGACAACTATGGGAATGGAATGAATGCCGTGTTGCCTGGTCTGCCATTGCAAATATCTGGTGCAGTCAATGACTCCTGGGCGATTTTACAAAAAAGGTCATACCGGGCAAAGTTTTGGCTTGATTTTGGCAAATGGCGATCTGGCAATCCCGGTCACACAGGCGTGACGTTTGTCAGGTGGAGGTATGGCATTTGGCGTTGTCCTATTTTCTCTCTCTCTACTACAATAGCGGAGATGATGGGCAGTTGCCTGTGGCCCAGTGTAGGTTGAATAAGGACAATGATCATGACGTTAGATGAGCAAAAACAGCGGTGGGAGCGGGAGACGGTGCAGCCAGTAATCAGTCGCTTCCCTGAACGGAAGAAACAGTTTCAGACGACTGCCGGCATTTCCATTGACCGCCTTTACCTGCCCTCTGATCCCGACCCGGATTACGAGACGCAGCTTGGCTTCCCTGGCGAATACCCGTTCACGCGCGGCGTGCAGCCGACTATGTATCGCGGGCGCTTCTGGACCATGCGCCAATACGCGGGTTTTGGCACAGCGGCAGAGTCTAACGAACGGTATAAGTATTTACTCAGCCGGGGCCAGATGGGGCTGTCGGTGGCTTTTGACCTGCCCACGCAGATTGGGTATGACGCTGACGATCCGATGGCATTGGGGGAAGTGGGTAAAGTGGGCGTCAGCATTTCCAGCTTGCAGGATATGTGCACGCTGCTGGATGGCATTCCGCTGGACAAGGTGAGCATTAGCATGACGATTAATGCGCCTGCCGGCATTTTGCTGGCCATGGTGCTGGCGGTAGCGCGGCAGCAAGGCGTTCCCTTCGCCAAACTACGCGGCACGATTCAGAACGACATCCTCAAAGAATACCTGGCTCGCGGCACCTACATCTTCCCGCCGCGCCCCTCCATGCGCCTGATCACGGACATCTTTGGCTACTGCGCCCGCGAAGCGCCCCACTGGAATACGATTTCTGTCTCTGGCTACCATATCCGCGAAGCGGGCAGCACCGCCGCCCAGGAAATCGCCTTCACCCTGGGGGATGGCATTGCCTACGTGCAGGCGGCGCTGGATGCGGGCCTGGACGTGGACGATTTTGCCGACCAGATTTCCTTTTTCTTCAACGTGCACAACAACTTTCTGGAAGAGGTGGCGAAATTCCGCGCCGCCCGCCGCCTGTGGGCCAAAATCATGCGCCACCGCTTTGGCGCGCAGGAACCTAAAAGTTGGCAACTGCGCTTTCACACGCAAACTGCCGGCAGCACCCTGACGGCGCAGCAGCCCGAAAACAATGTGGTGCGCGTAACCATGCAGGCGCTGGCGGCCGTGTTGGGCGGCACGCAAAGCCTGCACACCAACAGCATGGATGAAGCCCTGGGGCTGCCAACGGAAGAAGCGGTGCGCGTGGCTTTGCGTACCCAACAAGTCATCGCCCACGAAAGCGGCGCTGCCGATACCATTGACCCGCTGGCTGGCGCTTACTTCATTGAATACCTGACCGACGAACTGGAAAAGAAAGCGGCAGCCTACATTCAGACCATTGACGAGATGGGCGGCATGTTGGCGGCCATTGAGTCAGGCTACGCCCACCACGAAATCGAAGACGCCGCCTATCAATTTCAGCAAGACCTGGAACACAAACAAGAGATTGTGGTGGGGGTCAACGAATTTGTGGAAGCGGAAACACACCAGCCGCAGATTTTGCGAATTGACCCGGACGTGGAAGCCGGGCAGCGGCAGCGGTTGGCGCAACTACGGGCTAACCGGGACCACGAGCGCGTAGCGGCGCTGCGGGCTGAATTGCGCGCCGTAGCGGAGACGGATCAAAATCTGATGCCCCACTTTCTGGCTTGCGTGGAGAACCACGTGACGCTGGGCGAAATCTGCCATACCTTGCGCGAACTGTGGGGGGAATACAGGCCAGGCGCGTAGGGAGAAATGAGCAATTTGTCCTCCGTTCTCATAAGAGATGTCCACGCGCCGGGC
>CAYQYJ010000538.1:0-2722 GCA_964421605.1 uncultured Ardenticatenaceae bacterium
AGAAATCCCGCCCCCCCGGTAATCAATACACGCATATGTCCTCCTCATGGTGTCGCAATAGTGCGCCAGAGCCGTTTATCTCCCCCCTGAAAGGGGAGGTTGTATATCCGCCCCGATTGGCGAACAAACTTATTTTTACCGCAAAGTTCGCCAGGAACGCGAAGGCAGAATCTTGGCGCTCCTGGCGGTAGCTGTCAGTTAATCAGAGCAGCCCTTTGCAGGCAAAGGCTAATTGTAGCGGAGACGGTTAAAATGTAACCGCTGAACAGGCGACGTTTACCCTGCGTCGCTACCCTCTATATTACACGCAATGGCTGAATTACCCATTAGTTACGCACAGCTTTCTCTGTATCTTTGGGAGAGGGCGAGGGGCGCTGCGCGCCCCTCGCCCTCCAGTACTCCCTGACGCAGATTGCCGGCAAGGGACGAGCGTTAGCAAAACGGGAAACCACAAGGTATACTCCAATCGCTGTCGCTTTTGGGAAAAGTTCGGCGTGGCGCGTTTAGTTGGAACGATTGGAGGACCTAGATGAGCGCACAGGGCAACCCTGGTGTGGGGCAGGTGGAGCAGCGCAAGGCTGATCATATCCGCATTAACGTGGAAAAAGATGTCGCGTTCAAAGGGGTGACCAGTGGGCTTGAACGATATACCTTCCTGCATCAGGCGCTACCAGAACTGAATCTGGCAGCCATTGATACCACCGCCACCATCTTTGGCAAAAGCGTGAAGACGCCCGTTTTCATCTCCTCGATGACGGGGGGCACGGAAGAAGCGTATCACATCAACCGCACCCTGGCGGCTGCCGCACAGCAGGTGGGCATGGCTATGGGGCTGGGTTCGATGCGCGCCGCTATCGAAGACACCAGTCTGGCTTATACCTTCCAGGTGCGCGACGTGGCTCCAGACATTTTGTTGTTCGCCAATGTGGGGGCGGTGCAGTTGAATTATGGCTACAGTCTGGCGCAAATGCAGCGTGCTGTGGAAGTTGCGGAAGCAGATGCTTTAATCTTGCACTTTAACGCGCTGCAAGAGGCCGTGCAGCCCGAAGGGGATGGGGATTTTAGCGGTCTCTACGATAAAATCGAAACGCTGTGCGCGCGGCTTTCTGTGCCCGTCATCGCCAAAGAAGTGGGCTGGGGGTTTGACGAGGCGGCGGCGCGGCGGTTGGCGGCGGCTGGCGTGGCAGCCATTGATGTGGCGGGCGCCGGCGGTACCAGTTGGAGCCAGGTTGAGATGTATCGCGCGCCTACCCCGCGCCATGCGCGCATTGCCGGCAATTTCATTGATTGGGGCATTCCTACGGCGGACAGTGTGCGTTTTTGCCGGCAAGGCGCGCCCCACTTGCCCATCTTTGCCAGCGGCGGCTTGAGAACGGGTATAGACATCGCCAAGTGCATTGCCCTCGGCGCGAATCTGGGCGGCATCGCCGGCGACTTCTTACGGGCGGCAGTGAACGGCGGCGCGGTCGCGGTAGCTGACCTGGCCGACACGATTACCCAGGAACTACGCATCGCTATGTTCTGCGCCGGGGCCGCTAATCTGACCTCCCTCAGTCAGACTCCGCTGCACCCGGCCTTTTAGAGAATCCTCGTATTCAGTTACCGTCAAGACGCCAAAATACTCGGGGTTACCTTTGCGCTCCTCCGGTGATACTCAGGACAAGCCCTCGCGTCTTTGCGGTGAAATTCCAGCAGGAAGTACCATTCAGGATATTTGCATGACAGACGCCTTTGCTCCCCTTTTCCAGACCATGATAACCGCCGTAGAAACAGAAATGCGGTTGGTGTTGCAGTTGAACGGGGATTCCTCCGATCTTTTTGCCGGCATGATGCACTACCATATGGGTTGGGTAGACGCCAGCCTGCGCCCGGCCCACGTCAACAGCGGCAAACGGATTCGCCCCCTGCTTTGTCTACTTTCCTGCCAGGCGGCGGGCGGCAGTTGGGAACAGGCTGTGCCGGCAGCCGCCGCCATTGAGATTCTGCACAACTTCACCCTGATCCACGACGACATTCAAGATAATAGCCCCACGCGGCGCGGACGGCCCACGCTGTGGACGTTGTGGGGTGTGCCCCAGGCCATTAACAGCGGCGACGCCATGTTTGCCGCCGCTCACCTGGCTATGGCCCGCCTGCTGGAGCATGGCGCGCCGCCGGCGACGGTGGTGCAGGCGTTGCGCCGCCTGGATGAAACGTCTATGGCCCTCACCCGCGGCCAATTCGCCGACATGCAGTTTGAAACGCGGGAGAACGTCACGGTAGACGAATACCTGGCCATGATTCAGGGCAAAACGGCTGTCTTGATTGCCCTGTGCGCTGAGTTGGGGGCGCTGATTGCCCAACGGGATGCCCAGACCATCCACCACTACGCCGCTTTTGCGCTGCACCTGGGGCTGGCGTTCCAGGTGCGAGACGATATTCTGGGAATCTGGGGGCAGGAAGATGTGATTGGCAAATCGGCGGCGACGGACATTGTCACGCGCAAGAAGAGCCTGCCCGTCTTGTTTGGCCTGGCGCAAAGCGCTGACTTGCGCCAGCTTTATGCCGCTGCCGGCAATGGCGATGCGTTCGTAACCCAGGCTATTGCCTTGTTGGACGAAAGCGGCGCGCGCCATTACGCCGAAACCCAGGAGCAGCAGTATACGGACACGGCTTTGCAGCATTTGCGGGCTGCCGGCATTCACGACCCATCCGCCGCCCCTCTCTACCACCTGGTGCGCCA
>CAYQYJ010000539.1:0-2717 GCA_964421605.1 uncultured Ardenticatenaceae bacterium
GCGGAATGCCTGGAAGCCGAAGCCGCCGCCCGCCGCCTGATTATTGGCTGCGGGGCGATGGTCTATTTGCACGTAGAACTGGATCGCCATTACCAGGCGGCGCGGCAACTGCTGCTAGAGACTGCGCCGCCGTCCCCTTATCGGGATGATCTGCTGCATGTTTTGACGCAAACGCTTTCTCTGTTGCCGGCATGAACTCAGACCAGTATAAGCCGCGCCTTCTCTTTGCTTTTCACGTTTTGCTGGCAGGCCTGGTCCTGACCATTATTGGCGTTTCCGCCTGGGGGCTGCTCCACCTGCCCACCGATGGCTTGATTGTTTCCAGCGAAACGCATGTGGTCAGCTTTGTGGATCCGTTTGGCCCGAATGCCGGCAAACTCCGCCTGGGCGATGTCGTGCGCTCTATTAACGGCGTTTCCCTGGACGACGAAGCGGCGGCTACGGAGCAATATCTCTCCCAACTCCAGTTTGGCAACGAGCTTACCTTTGAGGCGTCCCGCCCCGGCGCGGACGGCGCGCAGGCAATGATGCGCGTCCCCATTGTGGTGGGCGCGCCCTCCTGGTTGATGGCGCTGCTGCTGCTCGGCTCCACCATCACCGCCCTGGCTTTCTGGCTGGTCAGCCTGCCCGTGCTCTTCTTTGCCCCCGACGAACGGCGCGGTTATCTTTTCTTTTATTTCTGCCTGGCCTGGGCTGCCTTTCTGGCGGCGGCAACCCTCAGCGAACAAAGTGGGCTGGTTATGCTATTGTACGCCCTGCTCACCTGGACGCTGGGAGCGATCACCATTCATTTCCACTGTTATTTCCCGGTGTCCCTGGCGCAGCAGCGGCGGTGGTGGATAGCTGCTGGCTACACTATCGCGGCGCTGGGTGGGCTGCTGCAAGTGGGATTGCGCCTGGCGCCAGACCTGGAGTGGAGCGCCGAAGTTGGCGCGCTGCGGTTTGCCTGGCTGTTGTTCACGCTGGTCCTTTCCATCATATTTATTCTGCGCGCTTATCTCTTTTATCAAACGTCCCCTTATACGCGGCGGCAGGTGGGGTTGATCACCGTGGGTGGTTTGCTGGCTTTTTTGCCCCTGATTGTTTTTTCGGCCTTGCCCGAACTGTTGCAGGGCTACCCTATCTTGCCCTATCTGGCGACCATCTATTTCCTGGCCGCCATTCCCCTCACCTATGGCTACGCCGCCTTGCAGTTCAACTTCATTCACTTTGAACGGTACGCCAGCCGCAGTTCTACCCTGCTGTTGACTTTTACGCTGACCAGTGGTTTATATATTGTCGTCAGCACGGGGGTAAGCCGGCTGGTGCAAATTCCCACTTCGCATACGCCGGGGAGTTTGTTGGTGGTGATGCTGCCGGCATTAACCTTCTGGCCCCTCTACAAACGAGTGCGCATCTACGTAGACAAACTGTTTTATGGCGGCTGGTACGACTACACCACCGTTGTGGGCGAGGTCTCCTCCCGCCTGGAAGACGCCGCCGCCGCCGATTCGCCCGCCCAATTGTTCAGCGAAACGCTGCAAAGCGTCATGCAGCTAAAATGGGTCGCCGTGCTGCTGCCGGATGATCGGGGCCTGGGCAAAGAGATTGCTTTGGCTGGCTATGCGGGCGAACTCAAAGACGCTTCCTGGCTGCAAAACCTGGCCCTGGAATTAGATGGGGCGCTGGTCGCTTTTCTGCGCCAATCCTTGCAGCCGTGTTCCAGACAAACCGCCGAGGCGCACATTCGCCACCTGCCGCTGACGTCAGCGGAGCAAGCGCTGCTGCGCCAGCCCGCCATTCGTCTCTTTGTTCCTTTCCATGCGCTGTCGGGAACCATTGGTATTTTCGTCCTGGGTCCCAAATATGGCGACGACATCTTCGACGCCAACGACCTGGGCATTCTCAACGTGGTAGCCCGCCAGACCAGTCTGGCGATCCAGAATGCGCAGCTTATCACTCGTCTCAAGGAGAAGGCGGAGGAAACGGAGCGGTATCAGCGGGAAGTGATTCGCGCCCGCGAAGAAGAGCGCAAGCGCATTGCCCGCGAGCTGCACGACCAGCTTATTCAGGCGCTGGTGGGTCTCAAATATCAGATCGTGGGCTTGAAGCCATTTGCCGGGGCTGAACCTATTAACGGCGAGCAGCATGAGCAAATCACCCATCTGCACGCCGAAATTGGCGACCTGATCCAGACCACGCGCAGCCTATGCAACGATCTGCGCCCGCCAGCCCTCGACCTGGGTCTCATTCCCAGCATTCGTTCTCTGGTCAGTCGCTTCCAACAGACCAACGGCATTACGGTTCATCTGCACGTAGACGGCGATCGGCATACAGTCATTCCTGAAGACGTGGCTCTATGCCTGTTTCGCTGTACCCATGAAGCCCTGACCAATATCGCCAGACATGCCGCCGCCCAAAATGCTTACGTCCACATTGGCGTAGACGCGGCGCGCGTTACTTTGAAGGTGAAAGATGATGGGCAGGGGTTTGTGCTGCCAGAACGGCTGGGTAGTCTGATGGAAATGCAGCATTTTGGGTTGGTGAGCATGCGCGAGCGCGTGGAGTTATTGCATGGCGCGTTTACGATTCAATCTGGCTTGGGACAGGGTACCGAAGTCGCCGCCGCCATTACGTTGCCTTGAACTTGCCGAAGGAAATAATCCGTGGCGCAATTTGCTAAATTGCGCGGACAAGCTAACAGCTTGTCCTACATTGTGAGGCTATTTTTGAAGGAG
>CAYQYJ010000540.1:0-2703 GCA_964421605.1 uncultured Ardenticatenaceae bacterium
GGCAGCAACTGGGTTGTGACCGAAATATTGCCCTGTGCTCCGTCAGGGATGCCTTGTGCCGGGGATGTCCGCGTTGGCGATCGTTTTCTGGTCATTGGCGACCTGGATTACGATACCTACCGGCGGGATTGGCGCATGACGCCCTTTGGCGGGTACGAGCCGGGGGATCAAGTGCCCATTCAGTTGGTGCGCGGCGCGGGGGCGGAAACGATCACAGTTTTGTGGGAGATGCCGGCATCTGTCATTGCTTCCCCCCTGCGTGATTTTGGGCCCCTCCTGATGTTCCTGCCTTTCTGGCTGGCGGGCGCCATCATTGTGTTCTTTTTGCAGCCCCATGATCGCCGCTGGCAGCTCCTGATCGCCACCAATTTTTTGGTGAGCATCTGGTTTGTCAGCGGCACCGATGCCGCCTGGCAGGTACACGCCTCCTCCCTGGTGCTGCGCGTTATCAGTTGGCTGCTGATGCCCGTCTTGCTGCACCTACACCTCATTGTGCCGGCCCCCCGCTGGGCGACTATCCGCCCCTATTTGCTCAGTTCCTTGTACGGACTGGCCGCCATCATGGTAATTCTGGAAATCTGGGGGAACGTGCCCTCGGGGAGTTACCTGATCGGCCTGATCCTGTCTATTTTAATCAGCATTGGCTTGCTGTTAACCAGTCTGCGGGCGCATCACGCCGCCGCCAGCCGCCAGGCTGCGCGCACCATGCTGGCGGGCCTGGCCCTCGCTTTTGGGCCAGGTATCCTGTTTGTGCTGCTGCGCAACGACGCCACCGCGCCATCTCTCACGCCGCTGCTGACGGGCATTGCCCTGCTTTCCATTCCTCTTTGGCCCCTCTTTTACACCTACGCCATCTTCCGCCGCTATTTGGGCGACCTGGAGTTTCGCGTCAGCCGGCTGCTGGGCTCCTACAGTTTTGGCTTGATCTACCTGATCATATTCGTCGTTACCTTTTGGGTAACCAACCAATGGTTGGGCATGGGAGAACCCATTGTTTTTGGGGCCATCATTTCCACCTTCTTTGTCATTCTGGCGCCGCTGCTGCGCCCATCCTATATGCGGCTGGTGGAGCAGATCTTCCATGGAGCTATCCCGTATGAGGATACCTTTATCGAAGATTTTGCCGGGCGCGTTTCCAAAGCGGTGCGCCACGAAGACCTGGCGCGCGTCCTGGAGCAAGAAATCGCGCCCAAACTGTTGATACGGCAGTCGGCGCTTTGCCTTTTGGTTGGCAGCCAGTTGGAACCGGCTTATTCTCAAGGACTGCTGCCGCACCAACTGCCGGCATCCCCCAGCCAGATTGATTACATCAAAACCACCGCCAGCCGTTATCTGCCGCCCACCCAACCCGCTCCCCCTGACCTCGCCTGGATACGTCTGGCTATGCCCCTGCAGTTGGGGCACAGGCTGTTGGGCTTCTGGTTGCTAGGGCGGCGCGACCCGGACGACTTTTATCCGCAGCGCGACATCTCCTTGTTGGCGGCCCTGGCGGGTTACGTCGCCATCGCCATCGAAAACGCCCAGTTATATGAACGCCTGCGCGCCTACGCCGCCGAGTTGGAAGAGCGCGTGAACGAACGCACCCGCGAACTGGCTTCAGCCAACGTCCGGCTGCAAGAACTAGACCGCCTCAAATCCAAGTTTGTCTCCGACGTTTCCCACGAACTGCGCACGCCCATTACCAACCTGGAGCTATATCTGGGCTTGCTGGAACAGGTTAGCGACCCGGCTAAAAGAGCGCGATACCTGAACATCCTCAAACACGAAACCAAACGCCTGATCCAGCTTACCGAAGACATTCTGGACCTGGCGCGGCTGGATTTGAGCCGGGAATCGGAGGGCAAAGGCAGCTATAAGGTATCCTTCCAGACGATTGAGCTAAACGCCCTGGTGGAAAACATGGTGGAGATTCACACCCCCCTGGCGGAAGCTAACGGGCTGCGGCTCACCTTCGTCCCTGGTCGCCAGCCCTACCTGATTCGCGGCGAGCGGAACCAACTGACGCAGGTAGTAACCAATCTGTTGGTGAACGCCATCAACTATACGCCCCATGGTCAGGTGTGGGTCAGCACGCACGGGCTGTTGGCAGCAGAGCAGGTATGCCTGATGGTGCAGGATACGGGCATAGGCATTGAAGCAGAAGATTTGCCGTACCTGTTTGAACGCTTCTACCGCGGGCAGCAAGCCGGGCAGTCCACCATTCGCGGCACCGGGTTAGGCTTGAGCATCGTCAGCGAAATCGTCCGGCTGCATGAGGGTCAGATTCAGGTGCGCAGCCAGCCCAAACAAGGAACTTCGGTCATTGTGCACTTTCCCCTGACCGAAGCGGCAGCGCCGTCCCCCCAGGAGTCCATTGGCATTCTCGGCCACAGCGCCGCCCGCCTGCGCCAGCTTTTAGCCGCCGAACAATACCCAACGCACTCGTTCGCTGACGTGGCTGACCTGCGCCGCCATCTGGCAGAAGAGCCGCTGGCGCTGTTGATCGCCGACGCGGCCCTGGCGGAAGAGCTGGCGGCGCTGGACATTCCCTGTTTGTGGCTGGTGGAAAATGCCGGCAGCGCCCAAACCCTCCTCGCCTCCGCGCCATTCAACTTCCGCAATTTACTGGTGGAGCCCCTCACCCCAGACGACCTCCTGATCGCCATCCACGCCGCCCTGGCCCGCCGCCAATAACCCCCCGTAGGTTGGGCATCCCTGCCCGAC
>CAYQYJ010000541.1:0-2701 GCA_964421605.1 uncultured Ardenticatenaceae bacterium
CTACGCAACTTTTGGGCGCCGAGCGGGTGGACGGTGGGGTGGATGTTGTTGGGACTGCCGGCATTATACTTCTGGCAAACCCTGATACACGAAGGATCGCACGCTATGGCGGCGCTTTTTGCCAGCGGCGACTTCCCCAAAATTGCGCCATATGCCCACGTGAGCGAGACGGCGGGCTTTCGCAACGGCGTCACCTTTACTGGCGGGGAGGGGTTTATTGCCACGCCCCAGTTTGTCGGCATAGGGCTGCTGCTGGTTTTTACGCCCCTGTTCATCTGGGCCCCCATTCGCAGCCGCGCCGCCCGCTTTATGTTGGTCTTTCTATACGTGGGGGTGTGCATTGATTTGTTGTACAATACGGTCAAAGGGCTGTGGGGCGATCCCGGCCCGTTTTCGGACTGGGGTAAGTTTCAGGTGGAGATTGGCGATGCCGGCATCATCGCCCTCTCCTGGTTGATCTGGCTGTTCGTGTTCAGCCATTTCCTCTGGGTTTATTTTTCCGTCTGGCATGATCACGTTCTCCCTGAAGCCGGCTTTTGGGATTTCCGCTGGATCGCCCTCTCCTTTGCCCTGGCTTCCCTCTCCGGGCTGCTTTTTGCCGCCATTGTAGAGGACCCCAGCATTGATAAAGGACATGGGGTGTTTATCACTTACGTAGTCCTGCAAGCCCTGGCCTTTCTGGGCTACAGCACCTACTTTGGCTTGAGTTTCAGAGAACAATCGTAACAGGGGCAATTTTTGGCGCATACGCGCCAAAAATTGCCCATAAAATGGGTGTCAGCTCCGCCGCAGGCGGGGCTGACACCCACCACGACTAAGTGCAGCGCTACCCAACCAGGGAATCTTTGCGGTAAGTAAATACGAATAATCAACGAAGGAAACAGAAATGTCCAACGAATTCACGATCACGGCGGCATCCAACAGCGTGCAGTTAAGCGCCAATCGCCAGGGCAGCGCCGCTTACACGGTGTTTAACGCCAGCGGGCGGCCTATTACGGGGCGGGCGACCCTGGAAACCATGCCCAAGGGAGAGGCGCACGCAGCCTGGCTGTCCGTGGCGGGGGCTGGCGAGCGCCCATTTGTGATTGGCGCTGCCGAGCAGTTCACCGTCAATGTGAACGCGCCCGCCGACGCCGCCACAGGCAGCTACACCTTCCGCCTGAAAATGGTGGACGTCGCTAATACCGATGAGGGCGTAACCGACGGGCCCACCGTCACTGTGGTCGTGCCGCCGCCGCCGCCGCCGCGTCCCAAGTTCCCCATCTGGATTATCCCCATTATTGTGGGGGTGTTGGTGGTGGTAGCCATCGTGGTGGTGCTGCTGTCCGGTTCCGACAGTGTGACCATGCCCGACGTGATTGGGCTGGCGGAAGTGGACGCCGAAGGGACGCTGGTCGCCAGCGACCTGGAGATTGGGCGTATTCGGGATGAGGCCAGCGACGCCGTGCCGGCAGGTCTGGTGGCGCGCACCGAGCCGGAAGCAGAGGCGGAAACAGAAAAGTCTACGCCCGTTAACGTTTTTATTTCTACCGGGCCCAACGCGACCAACACCCCCACGCCCACGCCGGTTCTGCCCACGCCCACGCCCACCAACACCCTGGAGCCGGACACGCCCACGCCTGATCCCGGGGCCTGGGGCGGTCAGTGGACCACTTTTTGCGACGTGCTGGATTGCGCCGACATGAGTCTGACGCAGGTGGGTGACCGTGTGAACGGCACGTTTGGCAATGGCTTAGGTACGATTGACGGGATTGTGCAGGGCAACCGCCTGTCGGGCACGATGTCTTACAGCGGCGCGACCAGTTCCTTTGACTTCTGGCTGGACGATAGCGGCCTGTCCTGGCGCGGCAACTGGAACCGGGTGATTACCTGGTGTGGGCATCGCGCCGGGCAAAGCCGGCCCTCCCCCTGTGGCGTAGCTTCCTGGTATGGTACGTGGCAGGCGAACGCGGGTCTGGGGCCGATGACGTTGTTCCAGGATGGGCAGCGGGTGTTTGGCACGTATGCCGGCACAGACGGCCGCATTGAAGCCTCCGCCAGCGGTACGTCACTGGGCGGCAACTGGCTGCGCGGCAGCAGTGAGGGAACGATACAGTTCTTCCTGGTTCTCACCACCACGGGCCAGCAGTTCCAGGGCAACTGGAACGCCGAAAACGCCTGGTGTGGCTTCCAGGCTGGCGCAGGCTTGCCCAGCACCTGTCACAAGAAACAAGACCGGCTGACCATTACCGATTTTGCCGTACCAGCGACCGAACTGGAATTTGTCGTCCCCGACATCTTCTTCCTGATCGCGCCCACGGCTACGCCTTCTTCCTGATGCCGGCAAGCGCGCCCCCTGGTGTATGCCATACATCCCCACCCCCAATATTGGATGGTAGGAGCGTATGGCATACGCCCACATATTACGCCCGCCCGCTCCATGCCACCTTACCCGTTGTCATTCCGAACCCCTTCGGTAAACTCAGGGCAGGCTCTGAGCCTGTCGAAGGGACTCGAAATGAAATGTTTCGACTGCTTTTCGCCGATACTATCTGACCACTGACCACTCTCCCAGGAGCAATGCGCGTGAACCCCAAGTTGTTTATCGTCCTTATCGTCATTCTCGCCCTGGCGTTTGCTGTGGGCGTAGGCGTGGGCATTGGGCAGGACGACGACGGCCCACCCGACCTGAGCAGCGCGGATTGGGTAGAATCCTTCAAGG
>CAYQYJ010000542.1:0-2699 GCA_964421605.1 uncultured Ardenticatenaceae bacterium
CTCCAGGCGAAGACCTGGAAGCGGGTATGATTCCCAATCCTTTTATGCTAGAGGTGACCCTTGCCTGAAACCGTTCGCATTGTCGGCGTCCCTATGGACCTGGGGCAAAACCGGCGCGGCGTAGATATGGGCCCCAGCGCCATGCGCTACGCCAACCTGCAAGCCCGCCTGGCCCACTTAGGGCTTTCCGTCCTTGACCACGGCAACATTCCCGTCCCCAATCCCGAAGAGCAAATCGCCGAAGGCGGCGCCCGCCGGCTCAAAGCCGTCACGGATGCCTGTCGCTCCATCTATGAGATTGGCTGCCACTGCCTGGAGAAAAAAGAGTTTGCCGTATTTCTCGGCGGGGACCATAGTATCAGCATTGGCACTGTCTCCGCCGCGGTCACTGCCGGGCCCGTCGGCTTGATCTGGATTGATGCTCACGGCGACTTCAACACCCCTAAGACCTCTCCATCGGGCAACATTCACGGAATGCCTGTGGCGGCGCTGGTGGGGGATGGGCCAGAACCGTTGGTCAACCTGGGGCATCCCGGCAGCAAACTGCACCCGGCCCAAATCGTGCAAATTGGCATCCGCAACCTGGACCCCGCCGAACGGCAGCGCCTGTCCGCCAGCGGCATCCACGTCTTCACCATGCGCCACCTGGACGAGTTGGGCATGGCTGCCGTGGCTCGCCAGGCGTTGGACCGGCTGCGACATCTGCCACGGCTGCACGTCAGCCTGGACATGGACAGCCTTGACCCCGACGAAGCCCCTGGCGTAGGCACGCCCATCCCCGGCGGGCTTAGCTACCGCGAAGCCCATTTGCTCATGGAAATCCTGGGAGACAGCGGGCGCGTCGTGTCCATGGATGTAGTGGAGATTAACCCCATCCTGGACAACCGCAACCGCACCGCCGAACTGGCCGTCGAACTCGTCGCCTCCCTCCTCGGCCAACGTATCTTGTAAAACAACGGGGGTGCAAGGCACTGGCCGAACGGTTTGGCCCAGTTGGAACTCCTGTGGCCAGTGCCTCGCACCTGTACAGTTACTCCTGTTTTCTGTTGGATGTTACTTATGGTAGCCGTTATGCGCGGCCTCGACGCCGAGGCCTACGACCGACAATACAGCGATAGAGAACTGGTGCAGCGGATTTTGCGTTACTTCCGCCCCCAGCGCCGCAAAGTGATCACCGTCGGCATTTGCCTGATGATCATTGCCGTTTTCGGCACAGCCCCGCCCTTGATTGTGGCTAATGGCATCAATTCTGTAGCCGACCAGGGCAGCCAGGCGCTCATCCCCTGGCTGATAGCGTTGATTACAGCGACGGGCGTAGGTACGTGGCTGTTTAACTGGCTGCGCCGCCGCCTGACTTCCGAAGTCATCTCCGACGTGATTCTGGCAATGCGCAGCGATGCTTTTAGCGCCGCCGCGCACCAGGACCTCTCCTTTTACGATGAGTTCAGTTCCGGGCGCGTGGTCAGCCGGATCACCAGCGACACGGAGGAATTTGGGCAGGTAATTATCCTGGCCACAGACATCATCAATCAGGTGGCGGTGGCGCTCATCCTCATCGTCGTTCTGTTCCGCATTGAATGGCGGCTAACCCTGGCGGTGTTGGTGATGGCCCCCATTGTGGCTACCGTAGCTCTGCAATTCCGCCGCCTGGCCCGCCGCGTGACGCAGCAAGCGTCGCGGGCGATGGCGGAGGTCAACAAATCCATTCAGGAAGCCGTGACGGGCATCAGCGTCGCCAAGAATTTCCGGCAAGAGCAAGCCATCTATGAAGACTTCGCCTTCGTGAATAAGCAGGCGTACCAGATTAACGTGCGCCGTGGCTTTGTCCTGGCCAATATCTTCCCCACCCTCAACATCCTCAGCGGCATTGCCACCGCCGCCCTGGTCTATTTTGGCGGTCTGACGGCGGTCAATGGGCTTATCACCATCAGCGCCTGGTATCTGTTTGTAGCCACAGTGGATCGGTTCTGGTTTCCCGTAACCAACCTGTCCGCTTTCTGGAGCCAATTCCAGGCAGGGTTATCCGCCGTGGAGCGCGTGTTCGCGCTGATGGACGCCGAGCCGGCGGTGGTTCAAACCCAAACGCTGCCTGTGTCGCGGCTGGCGGGGGAAATCACGTTTGACCATGTTCATTTCCGCTACAGCAATAAAGAAGTGGTGCTGCCTGATTTCTCGCTGCGCATTGCCCCAGGGGAAAGCGTGGCTCTGGTGGGGCACACAGGCGCAGGCAAATCCAGCATCATCAAGCTGATTGCCCGTTTTTACGAGTTCCAGCAGGGGCAGATTTGCATTGACGGTCAGGACATTCGCACGCTCAATCTGACAGAGTTCCGGCGACAGTTGGGCATTGTGTCGCAGGTGCCGTTCCTTTTCGACGGTACAGTAGCCGAGAATATCCGCTACGGGCGACCTGAAGCCAGCGACGCGGAAATTATGGCTATGGCCCGCCGCATTGGCGGCGGCGAATGGCTAGAAACGCTGCCAGATGGGCTGAACAGCCGCGCGGGAGAACGGGGCAGCCGCCTCTCCATGGGGCAGCGGCAGTTGGTGGCGCTGGTGCGGGTGATGGTGCAAAACCCGCGCATCTTCATTCTGGACGAAGCCACAGCCTCCATTGACCCGTTCACCGAGTCGCAAATCCAGGAAGCGCTGAACCTGATCATGAAGCAAACGACGGCGATTATTATCGCCCACCGCCT
>CAYQYJ010000543.1:0-2690 GCA_964421605.1 uncultured Ardenticatenaceae bacterium
GTATCCGCTTGTGAGATGGAACTGAGTTTATTTTCGTCCAGTTGATTGACGTGCGCCTGACACCCTGCGACAGATGAGCCTGGACGAAGCCATTGAATATCTGGCCGAAGATGAACTGCTGGAAGTGACCCCCTGCGCCAAGATGCCAGGCACTTCCCAAGTGCCTGGCATCTAAACTCCAAAATAAATTTCGAGCCAACCCTACGGTTTGAAAACGGTGATGGTAGTTCCGTCGCTGTCCCCATCCCAATCATGGTTGCTACCTGGGGCGTAGATCAAGCCGGTTGCCGTGATGTTTGTCACCGAGAAGTCAACACTGGCTTTGTTCATCCCAATGCCACTCTTGCTGACAGTGCAGACGCCGCTGCCATCCGTAACGCCCGAACTTGCCCCCGATGCGCCATTGCTCCAATTACCTTCAACTGTCGCATTAGCCACGGCGTTGCCACTGTTATCCACCACAAGAATCGTCACAATCGCTGTCCAGATGAACGAATTGTGCTGGCTGGTACCATCTAAATCGTTAATAAAGACGGTCGGCGGTGATGGGATTATCGTCTTGCTGTTGGTCAGCACCTGCAACTGTTTGAACAGGGTCTTGGAGGCTGATGGCTCGTTGACGACTTTGTCTACGGCATAGACGGCAAAATCGCAGTACGCGGGGGTGAACGTCACAATGGCATATCCAAACTGGTCGCCATCGAAATAGGCAATGTATGGGTTGTACGCTTTGGCCTTTTCTTCGCCAATGCGATAGCCTGGTTCTCCCAGGTTCAGAATCTGGTTGAGATTACCAGAGCTGATAGACGGAACAAGCCATTCAACGCCGGCAATGTTATTGGGGTCTTGCCAATTGACAGGGTAGTTAACCAGCACCTGCGCAGCCATGCTGGCATGAAGGTCGCCTGAAATCGAGACCAGGTTCGCGATGCCGGCATCCCGAAAGGTGGTAAGAAGCAGGTGACGTTCATAGGCATAACCATCCCAACTGTCCATTTTTAGATAAGCTGTGGGATTAGGGACGTCAGGACAATCTACCCTCGTGCCCGGGCAGGGCGCCCGAAACCGGATCAGGGGGACCGCGTTAGCCCACCCCTTCCATAAAGCAGTTGACTGCAAGATTCCTTGTGTCAACCACTCGCGCTGCGCTTCACCCAGCATGGTCCGGTCGGCGGAGAATTGGGCGTCACAACCTGGGTGCAAGAGTAAGTCTATAGGATTCATCCCGCAGGGAGGCGCATTCCGATAACTGCGTGCATCTGTCAGGTACAACTCTACCAGTTGGCCAAAGCGGAAACTGCGCCACAAGGTCATGTGTTGGTGAGGGTGTGTGGCTGCCGGGTTGAGGGAGACGCGGGCCGGCACATATTCAGTCCAGGCGCGTTGGGCATCCAACTTGAGTTGGAAAAGGGCGGCGGGATCGTTCGCGAGAGGATGGGCTGGTTCGACGCCCAGGGTATCTGCCGCATAATCCCAATAGCAGTTGTTCGCCGTTTCATGATCATCCCAGATATAGATAAACGTGTGCTGCGCTAATGCTTCCTGCAGAAAGGGATCCGAGCGAAAGAGGCGGTATAAGTAGCGGAAATCCGCCAGCGTCACCGCTTCTGTCGTTCCGTCGGGCAGGTTGACTTGTCGATCGGGGAAGAAATTGTGATAGGAAGGGTTCTCATAGATGAAGTCGCCTAAGTGCAGCACAAAATCAACGTTTTCTTGGGCCAAATGATGAAAAGCGGCGTAGTAGCCGTCCTCATAGCTCTGGCAGCTGACTACGCCCAGTTTGAGTTGATCGGGGGTGGCGTCGGCTGCCGGCAAAGTACGGCAGCGACCCGTCTGGCTAAACAGTTGCGTATACACAAAGCGATAATAGTAACGTTGGTTGGTTGCCAGCAACCCGTCTGTGTCAATATTGACTGTATAATCAAACTCCGGGCCGATGTCCACGCCGGAGACCTCCCCCTGGGCCACTATCTGCGTAAAGGACGCATCCAGGGACACCTGGAACTGCAGCGGCTCTGCCGGTTCCCAATAATCAGGATGGATGCGGGTCCACAACACCACGCCGCTGATGGATGGATCACCCGAAGCAATGCCCAGGTGAAAAATCGCCTCACCTGGAGTAGAGGGAACCACGACTAACGCTTCTTTCGATTGTTTCTCTTCGATTAATTGGCTACCCTTGTACAAAATAAAAGGCGTCATTAAACCCAATGACGCCAGCCCGGCTTGACGCAAAAATTCACGTCTGGTGCTCTTATGCTGCATGTAAGGAAATCCCCATTTGATATGATTGTGGATTGAGGAACGCTTTAACGTAAGCGTTCAGTGATTATAGACGCAGTTGGATTGCTCAGTAACCTCCAACTCTATCAGCGGCAGTTCGCGTACGGGGTGTCGTTAAGAATGTGGGTCTTCGCCCAGTCGGGTAGGGTACGCACAAATATAGTACAACAACCCTCTTTGGCGACATTAGCCAGTTGGGGGATATTCAACTCCCCTGATTGGGGGATAAATGATGGGAGATCAGAAAATGAACTGCTGGAGGTGCCCCCCCGCCAGCCTGCGCATCCGCAAGCACATCCCGGACATGCACATCCGCGCCCGCGACGCCAAACGCACCCGCCAGGCGTTAGCTGCCTGAGCCATCCTCACGGTTTGAGGATCGTGATAGTAGTGCCGTTGCTGTCGCC
>CAYQYJ010000544.1:0-2667 GCA_964421605.1 uncultured Ardenticatenaceae bacterium
GTTGGGGGATGGGGGTCTTCACCCCCGTTTGCCGAATTATTTTCTTAAACCTCAAAAGCGGTTACTACAAACCCCAGGCGGCAGTTATTGGTAAAGCTGGTGTTGCTGGATGTAGCGGCGCACGCTTTCTGGCAGGAGATAGCGCAGCGAGCGCCCGGCGCCAGACCAGGCGCGAATCTGCGTGCCAGACAAATGGATAGCGGGGCCCGCCAGCAGATCCACGGCAGCGGCGATTCCAGGGATACTCTGTTCCAGTTCTGGCAGGTCGAATCCCGCCTCGGGCCGGGGCAGAACCGCCAGGCGGCAGCAGGCAATGATGGCGGCAGGGGTTTGCCAGGTGGGCAGGTCGCGGAGGGAGTCGCCGCCCAGGAGCAGCCAGAGTTGGGCGGCGGGCAGCGCTGCTTGCAGCAGCGGTAACAGGGTGTGGGTGTAGTGCGGGGCGGGGCGGTCGGCGTCGGTGAGGTCAAGCTGGAAGCATGGGTTGCCGGCAATCGCCAGACGGGTCATCGCCAGGCGGTGGTGAATGGCGGAGATGGTCTGACCCTGTTTGTGCGGCGGTTCGCCGGTGGGCATAAACAAAACGCGGTCGAGATGAAGGCTTTCGCGCGCCGTTTCCGCCAGGATCAGGTGGCCCAGATGGGGCGGATCGAATGTGCCGCCCAGGACGCCTACTCGCTCCATTCGAGTTCTTCGTCCCCAATGAAGACCATGTCGCCGGGTTGGATGCCGGCATCTTCCAACGCATCCGAAATGCCCATGCTTTCCAGAATACGCTGGAACCGCAGCACTGTGGCGTCAAACTCCCAATACGTCATTGCCGCCACCCGTTCGATGCGCGCGCCGCGCACGCGCCAGCCGCCCCGCTCCCGTTCAATGGCAAACGCTTCTGCATCTGGCGGCGGGGTGATCACCATTATCTCGTCACTGGCGGGCGTGGGCAGTTTGGGCGCCGCGTCCAGCATGTGGCGCACGCGGTAGAGCATGGCGCGCACCCCCTGCCCGGTAGCCGCGGAAATAGACATAAACGCATAGCCGGCGGCTTCCACCTGTTCCGCCACAAGCGGCTCCCAGGCGACGGCGTCTGGCAGGTCCATCTTGTTCAACACCACCAGTTGCGGTTTCTGATCCAGGTTGGCGTCATACAGCGCCAGTTCCTGGTTGATCATAGCCCAATCTTCCACCGGGTTGGCGCTGCTGCCGTCCAACAGGTGGATCAGGACGCGCGTGCGTTCAATGTGGCGCAAGAAGTCATGCCCCAGGCCCACGCCGCTGGCTGCGCCCTCGATCAGGCCGGGGATGTCCGCCATCACCAGGGTGTCGTGATCGTCAAACTGCACCACGCCCAGATTGGGTTCCAGGGTGGTGAACGGGTAGCTGGCGATTTTGGGCCGGGCGGCGCTGACGGCAGCCAGGAGGGTGGATTTGCCGGCATTCGGCGCGCCCACAATGCCCACGTCGGCGATGAGCTTGAGTTCCAGCGTCAGCCATAACTGCTGCCCTGGTTCGCCTCGTTCGGCGACGCGCGGCGCCTGGTTGGTGCTGGAAGCAAAGCGGGCATTACCTCGCCCTCCCTGTCCCCCGGCCAGGATGGTCATTTCCTGATCGGGTTGGGTCAGGTCCGCCAGCAGGGCCCCACTCTCGGCGTCGCGGATGACGGTGCCTGCCGGCAGTTCCAGCCGCAGCGTTTCGCCATCGGCGCCCGTCTTGTTGCTTTTTCCGCCATGCCCGCCATTGCCGGCGCGGAAATGCACCTGGCGATGAAAACGCACCAGGGAGTTCGCTTTTTCGTTGACCACGAAAACGATGTCGCCCCCTTTGCCGCCATCCCCGCCGCTGGGTCCGCCAAAGGGCACAAACTTCTCGCGGCGAAAGCTAATCATGCCATCCCCGCCATCGCCGCTGCGTACAAAAATTTTTGCCTGGTCGTAAAACATAACTTTTCGGAACTTATTTACCGCAAAGACCGCTAAGAACGCAAAGGAAGAACAAAAGAAACATCTTTGCGCTCTTTGCGTCTTGGCGGCGAAATCTTCATTCAACCGCTTAACTTTTAGTTTTGGGCGGCTTTGTCGTCCAGCAAAGCCCGCAGGACGGACAGGCGGGGGTCGAGCTGCTCCACCTGACAGTCGCAGGGGCCCTCGTTCAGATTTTGCCCGCAGTGGGGACACAGACCGCGACACGCTGGCTGGCAGAAGGGCTGGATGGGTATTTCCAGCAGGCTGATTTCGCGCACCAGGGGGGCCATGTCCAGAATGCCATTGTCGCCAATACTGTATTCGCCCGGCGGCGCTGTGCCGTCTGAATAAACCAGATCGTCCAGGTGGATAGTGATCGGCAGCACTATCTCCGTCAGGCAGCGGGCGCATTCCACAGCAATGGCGCTGTGTAAATCCCCCTGGAGGTATATCCCTTTGGAGGTGCGCGTGGCCTGGAAAACGCCTTGCAGTGGGCTGAGCGTGACGTCCTCGGCGATGCGAATGACCGGGTAGTCGAGCTCAATTTCCCGACTGGTGCCCAGGTCTGCTTCCAGGAGAAAGCCAAAATTGAAGCGCAGGGTGGAAAGTTTCTTGCTGCTCATGGGACTCTTCTCCAGACTAAAAAAGCCAGGTATGATTGGAAGACCCGGCTACAATGGAGTATAACATACGCTGGTGGGCAGCGCCAAAG
>CAYQYJ010000545.1:0-2665 GCA_964421605.1 uncultured Ardenticatenaceae bacterium
ACGACAACCTGAGCCATAACGACCTGGGCCTCATCTACATGAACGCCCGCTTCTACCTGCCTATCGTAGGGCGTCGGAGCGTTGCCCTTCGTTCTGAAGGGTTAAGAAGGGGCAGCATAGATATAGCCAGGGCATATGCTCCCATATGGGGTGGTCGTATACCATGAGGCTGGAGTAGGAAAAACTGCTGCGAAAATAGATTCACGCGGGGGGCAGAGGACAAACTGTTGTTAATAGAAAGGGCGTATGCAATACGCCCCTACCGTGCAACGTCTTTGCAGGGGCGTCATCAAGGGTTGTGGGAGGGTTGGGGGATTTGGATGGGCCAGGCGACGCTGCCGGCAGAATCGTCGAGGCGGGGGAGTTGTTCTTTGGTTTCGGGCAGGTAGAGGCCGACGGCGATGGTATAGTCACCGGGGGGCAAATCGGAGGGAATGGGCATGTGGTGCAGATCGTCAATCCAATCGCCGGGCTGCCAGAAGGTGGTGGGGTAGTTGTTGGCGACGGGGGGGGCGTCGGCTACCTGGAGCAGTTCGCCGTTGGCGTCTAGCAGGTGGACAAAGACGGTGTAGTCGTGGGTGGGAATGCCGGCAGCTTCCCAAAAGAGCGTGATAGGCATTACCTGGCCCGCTGCGGCGGACTCGATGGTGTAGCCGCGCAGGCGGATGTTGTCGGCAAAGGGGACATCCAGGGGGGTTGCCGGCATTTTCTCCTTTTGCGCGGCTTGCAGGCGAATGGGTTCGCCTAAGAGCAGCAGAGGTATTTCCTGCCCATCTGGGGCCAGGGTGGTGACGACGTCGGGGTGGGCGGTGCTGTAGAGGGAGACGCTGACGTGCAGCCGCGCCGGGGCGGCGGCGTTGGCGGCGACGTAGATGTGGTAGGGGTCGCGCCAGATCTGGCCGGGCTGCCAGCGGCTGGTGGGGATCATGCCCCAGGCGGGGTAGCGGTCTACCTGCCCCACGGAAGCCAGATCGCGGCCTAGCAGGTGGACGGCGGTGACGTAATCGGTGCGTACGGGGCGGATGGCTTGCCAGTAGAGGACGAGTTCAACGGGTTTGTTTTCGCCAGGGAGGACGGTCTGGTTGGGGGCCATTTCGACGCCAACGAGCCGGATTTCGCCGCGGGGGGTGATAAAGCTGATGGGGCCGTAGCGGGCGGATGCCGGCACTGCCGCCAGCGGTTGGGGAAAGGCGTAAGCAGGCTTAATGGTCTGCCAGGGGAGGGCGGCGGCAATGAGTAGCAGCCAGAGGGCAACCAGCCAGGCCCAGCCAGGACGGGAGGGCCAGAGATGGCGCAGTCCGACGGCCCATAACACGTTTAAGCCAGCCAGGGCGGGAAACAAGAGCCGTCCCTGGAACGAGGGCGCGTAGATAGTCCAGCGCAGCAGCAAGGCAAAAACGAGCAACCCCCAGGCAGCCAACAGCCAGCGACCGTTGCCCCAAAAGGCGCGGCGGGCGGCGCGCCAGGCTATGAGCAAACCTACCCCGCCCAGAACAGCCAGCGCATTGCAAACGGCGTAAAACCATTGGGGGGCGGCGACGTTGACGCCGCCAAACAGCCCCCAATAGCTGCGGTAGAAGGTGCCAAATTCCCCCTGCCAGTCAGCCAGGGTAATGGGATCGGCGCGCGTGCCCTGGACGGCTATAAAGACGTTCAGGGCGGTGAGATCGCCATAGAGCGCAAAATTGCGCCAGAACCACCAGCCAGAGAGCAGCAAGGCGATGAGGGCGGACAAGCCGAGGCGGTAAAGCAGCCGCCAGTCGCGCATTTGCCAGGCGCGCCAGACCAGGGCGATGGCAACCAGGCCAGCCAGCGCGCCCAGGGAGAGCTTGGTCAAAACGCCCAGACCTAAGACCAGGCCCAGGGCCGGGAAACGCCATGACCAGCGGGGGTCTTGCCAGATGCGGACGAGGAGGTAAATGCCGGCAGCGCCCAGCAGCGCCGCCAGGGAGTCATTGTTGACGGCGGCGGTGATAAACAAAAACATGGGGTTAAAGGCAGTCAGGGCTGCCGCCAACAAGCCAATCTGGGGGGAAAAGAGCAGGCTGCCCAACTGCGCGGTCAGGGCAACCGTTAGCAGCCCCAGACCAATGGAAAGGAAGCGAATAACGTAAATAGCCAGAACGCTGCCCTGCCAGGGAAAGGATTCCTGCGCCGGGTCGTGCAGCATGATGTTTTTGTTGGCGATCTGGTTGGGGTCGCCAATGTAGGCGTGGGGGTTGACCTGGTAGATGGCGGGCAGGTCGCTGGTGTCAATCCAACTTGTAGCCAGGGCCATCAGGCCGTAGTAGAGGGGGGCCTGCGCGCCTTCCTGCTGCCAGCGACCGGGATTGGCCGGGGCCAGGACGGGGAGTTTGCCTTCCGTCTGAATGTACTGCACCACCGGGTAATGTTTGTACTCGTCGGAAGATTCCAGGGGGGGCGTGGTTAAAGCATAGCTGAGGCCAAGAAGGACATAGAGCAACAAAATGGTGGGCAAATAGCGGCGCAAAGGGCGGCGGGGAGGCTTCATGGGAGCACCTCCAGCCAGCCCAGGGGAAAGGCATTGTGCGGCTGGGGCGCGCCGTCCACGGTCAGGGGCAGCCGCTCGCCCGTGGCCGGGTCGTACAAGCCCATTTGCAGCGGGTAGCGACCGGGGGGAAGGTCGTGGGGCAGTTGCAGGGTG
>CAYQYJ010000546.1:0-2662 GCA_964421605.1 uncultured Ardenticatenaceae bacterium
TCTCCGAAAGCCCCCTTCCCCCTTTAGGGGGAAGGGGGTTGGGGGATGGGGGTCTGCCCCTAGCGGTGTCTTCACCGCCCTTAGCGGTGTCTTCACCGCCGTTTACCGGATTATTTTCTTGAACCTCAACTGCGCCCAAAATTGCCCGGCGCCGATATTTTTTGCCCCTTTTGTTGGGTCGGTATGCAACTAAAGAGATCGCCACAGTTTACTGAAGTGTTACCCATCGTGGCGACGGGGGATGGGGGGAGACAAAAGGATTCTGGCACAGCCAGAAACGCCAGGGCATGGAATACCATGGTTCTGGCGTTTGTCCCAACCCCACACGAGGGCCGCTGCAAATTTCGTCAGGCAGCGCCGTCAGCGCCTCCTCCATCCATATAACCCCACCGGGCTGGAAAAGGTTTGCCCCATTTAGCGCGGCGTCAATTGCCAGCGCCTGAGCCAGTTTAGCGGGACCGTTAGTCCACTGGCGGCGAGGGCGTCCGGCGCGCTGATGGCCCATCACCGCTTCCCCTTCGTCCGGCTGCAGGGCGCGAATCAGCACGGCGTTTGCTTTGCCTGGCTGGCCCGTTACCACATTGAACATCCAGTGCATTCCATAGGTGAAATAGACGTAGGCAAAGCCGGCTGGACCAAACATGACGGCGTTGCGTCCAGTGGGCGCGCCATTGTTTTTGCTGCCGTGGCAACCCAGGTCTGGTTCGTCGCTGTCGCAGTACGCTTCGGTTTCCACAATCAGGCCGCTCAGCCGCTGCCCCGACCACAGCCGCACCAACCGCTTACCTAGCAACTGCTGCGCCACGACGCGCGCCGGGCGGGCATAGAAAGATTGCGGGAGAGGATTGCCGGGCGCATTAGGAAGAAGAAGGGGAGCTTCATCGCTGATCATGCGCTATATATGGGCTTCGTTTGCCGTAGTAGTCTGACAAAGTTGTTGTGAGGTGTTCGCATCTGAGGATGCGAACACCTCACAATAATGCTTAATCCAGCAGCGTGGCAGTCAGCTTAATTTCAGTGCCCGCCAGGGCTTTAGACACCGGGCAACCAGCTTTAGCGGCAGCGGCTTTCTCCTGAAAATCCGCTTCGCTCAGCCCAGGCACAGTGGCTTCTGTTACTAATTCAATTTGGATGATAGCAGGCGCGCCGTCCACTCGCCCCAGATGCACTGCAGCCGTGGTGTGAATGCGGGTGGGGGAGTAGCCAGCGTTGGAAAGCAGCGCCGACAGGAACATAGAGTAGCAGCCAGCGTGGGCTGCGCCTATCAATTCTTCAGGATTTGTGCCTGGTCCTTCTTCAAAACGGGAAGCAAAAGTATAAGGGCCCTCGTAGGCGCCGCTGCCCAATTTCATTGTGCCTGTGCCAGCGCGCAAGGTTCCTTCCCAGTGTGCTTCAGCATTGCGAACAGTCATGTGTAATTATCTCCTTCGTAAATAGTAGGGCGATTTTCCAAAATCGCCTGCCCGATTTTGGAAAATCGGGCTACAACGAGCCGCGCAAACTAACAGTTTGCGCTACAAATTTTCATCCACCCCTTCGGCAAGCTCAGAGCCCGCCCTGAGTTAACCGAAGGGGCAGGTATGGCGCGCCGCGCTCATGGTATCTCCTTTGAAGAATAGTGATCAGTGCGGGGTGGTCAGAGCGGTCACTGCCAGACTCCCTCACAGAGGTTTCACGCCGGGGCATGGAGACGCTGCGGCGGACGTGGGGAGTATCACGCCCACAATTCGTCTCTCACGTCAATCGGCTACCGATTTGGTCTGATAGTGACATGCCGCACTGCTCATTTCGGTTACGCCGACCGATTATACTCTTTAGCTCAGGCGACTGCGAATGCGGATGAGCTGCGCCACCGACCGCTTGCTTGCTGGCAAAGGCGGGTTAAAATGAGCGCACAAACGACTGCCGGTGGACAACGAGGTATTATGGGGCAATTTGAAGGCAAAATCGCATTAGTGACGGGCTCCGGACGAGGGATTGGGCGCGAGTTAGCCCTGCGCTTTGCCCGCGAAGGGGCAGACGTAGTGGTGAATTTCTTCCGCAATCGCCAGCCCGCCGAAGAAACGGCGGCGGCTGTGCGCGCCTATGGGCGGCAGGCGCTGGTAATCAAAGCCAATGTCGGCGAACTGGAAGAGGTGAAGGCGCTCTATGAGACAATAGAGAAAACGTGGGGTGGGCTGGATATTTTGGTACACAACGCCGCTTCTGGCTACAATCGCCCGGCGCTGGAACAAAAGGCGCGCGGTTGGGAATGGACCATGAACATCAACGCCCGTTCCTTGCTTTTTGGCGCACAGCAGGCGGCGCGCCTGATGGAAATGCGCGGCGGCGGAGCCATTGTAGCCATTTCCAGCCTGGGGTCGGTGCGTGTGTTGCCCGACTATGTGGTCGTCGGCGCTTCCAAGGCAGCCATTGAATCCCTGGTGCGTTACCTGGGCGTGGAACTGGCGCCGATGAATATCACCGTCAACGCTGTGTCGCCGGGCGTGGTGCTCACGGATGCCTTGCAACACTTTGATGCGTTTCGCGGTGAGGACAATCTATTGGTGCAGCAAGTATTAGCCAACACGCCCGCGGGCCGCCTGTGTACGCCTGATGATGTGGCTAATCTAGTCTGTTTTCTCTGCCATCCAGCCAACAAGATGATTTGCGGGCAGACTAT
>CAYQYJ010000547.1:0-2641 GCA_964421605.1 uncultured Ardenticatenaceae bacterium
GAGTGGGAATACCACGCCATTCGCAACAGCGCCGCCCTGATTGACGTCTCCCCCCTGTACAAATACGAAATCAGCGGGCGGGATGCGGAGAAGTTGTTGAACCGCGTGTTGTGCCGGCATGTCGCCAAACTCCGCCCCGGCCGCGCTCTCTACGCCACCTGGTGCGACGAACATGGCAAGACTCTGGACGACGGCGTCGTCGCCCGCCTGCGTCCCGACCGCTTTCGCCTGACGGCGGCTGACCCCAACCTGCGCTGGCTGGAACACAACGCCCGCAGCCTGGAAGTGACCATTGCCGACGTGTCGCAGCAGCAGGCGGCGCTGGCGGTGCAAGGGCCGCTCTCCCGCCAGGTGGTAGAAGCCGCCGCCGAAGTAGACCTGGGGCGGCTGCGCTATTTTAGCCTGACCGAGGCCGCCATTGCCGGCAATCCCGTCACCATCTCCCGCACCGGCTACACGGGCGACCTGGGGTACGAAATCTGGATGGCTGCCGACGCCGCCCTGCCTGTCTGGGATCGCCTGATGGCTGTGGGGGAGGTGTACCAACTGCGCCCTGCCGGCATGTTAGCCCTGGACATGGCCCGCATCGAAGCGGGTCTCATCCTCATTGAAGTAGATTACACCTCCGCCCGCGCCGCCATCATCCCTGCCCAAAAATCCAGCCCGTTTGAACTGGGGCTGGCCTGGACGGTGGAACTGGATAAACCCGGCTATTTCGTGGGGAGGCAGGCGTTGGAAGCGGAGCAGCGCCGCGGCTCCCCCTGGACGATTGCCGGCCTGGAAATCGAATGGCAGTCGCTGGAAACCCTCTATGGTCGCGTCAACCTGCCCCCTGCCGTGCCGCACACGGCGTGGCGCGGCAGCGCGCCCGTGTATGCCGGCAAACGCGAAGCCGGCTACGCCACCAGCGGCTGTTTTTCGCCCTTGCTTAAGCGGTACGTAGTCCTGGCGACGCTGCAAACCCAATACGCCGCCCCTGGCACAGAATTAACCATGGAAGTGACCGTCGAACACATGCGCCGCCAGGCAGTGGCTCGCGTGGTTCCCACCCCTTTCTTTGACCCGCCGCGCAAAAGGAGCGTACCCGCATGAGCCAACCCTACGATGCAATCATTATTGGCGGCGGGCACAATGGATTGGTGACGGCGGCGTATCTGGCGCGTGCCGGCAAAAACGTCATCGTCCTGGAAAAGCGGCACGTCCTCGGCGGCGCAGCGGTCACCGAAGAAATCTTCCCCGGCTTCCAGTTCAGCGTCTTTTCCTACGTCGTCAGCCTGCTCCGCCCCGAAATCGTGCGCGACCTCAACCTGGCGCAGCATGGTCTGCACATTCTTCCCCTGGAAAGCACCTTTACCCCCCTGGAAAATGGCGATCACCTGGTGCGCTGGGGCGACCACGACCAGACCCTATGGGAACTGCGCCGCCACTCCATCCGCGACGCCGAAGCCTACGACGAGTACGGGCGCCTGATGGGGCAGATGGCGCGCGCGGTCAAACCCATTTTGAACACCATCCCCACCGACATCAGTTCCTTTGACCCCCGCCAATGGCTCGACCTGGCTCGCCTGGGCCGGCATTTTCTCGGCCTGGAGCCAGAACATCTCTACGCCTTTGTCAAACTCATGACCATGAGTTCCGCTGACTTTCTGGACGAATGGTTTGAAACCGAAGCCCTGAAAGCCACCATGTCCGCCAGCGGCATCATTGGCACGTTCCTGGGGCCCCGTTCCCCCGGCACCGCTTACGTGCTGCTGCACCATTACATGGGCGAAATTGACGGCGTCTTCCGCGCCTGGGGCTTTGCCAAAGGCGGCACAGGCGCTATTAGCAACGCCATTGCCAGCGCCGCCCGTCACTTTGGCGCCGAAATCCGCACGAACGCCGGCGTCTCCCAGGTGATTGTGCGCCAGGGGCAGGCCGTAGGCGTGGCTCTGGAAAATGGGGATGAACTTTACGCCCCCCTGGTCGTTTCCAGCCTGGACCCCCGCCGCACCTTCTTGCAATTGGTAGACGACCGCGAACTCCCGCCCGACTTTGTGGCTGACATTCGCGCCTTCCGTTTTAACGGCTCCTCCGCCAAAGTCAATCTGGCGCTGGATGGCCTGCCCAACTTTACGGCGCTGCCCGGATTTGGCCCCCATTTGCGCGGCGCTATCTCCATCAGTCCCACCATTGACTACCTGGAGCGGGCTTATGACGACGCCAAATATGGCCGCTATTCCCGCCGCCCCTACATGGACATCATCATTCCTTCCATGTTAGACCCGCAAATGGCCCCCCCAGGCAAACACGTCATGTCCATGTTCATCCAATACGCCCCCTACCATCTCCAGGAAGGAACCTGGGATGAAAAACGCGAAGCGTTTGGCGACGCCGTGATTGACACCCTGGCGCAGTTTGCCCCTAACATCAAAGACATCATCCTGCACCGCCAGGTGTTGACCCCATTAGACATTGAGCGCATCACCGGTTTGACGGAAGGTAACATCTTCCAGGGGGAACTGTCGCTGCACCAACTGTTCTTCCTGCGCCCGGCCGCCCGCTGGAGCCGCTACCGCACCCCCATACCAGGATATTTCCAATGCGGTTCAGGCACCCACCCCGGCGGCGGCGTCATGGGCGCATCCGGTCGCCTGGCGGC
>CAYQYJ010000548.1:0-2636 GCA_964421605.1 uncultured Ardenticatenaceae bacterium
TCTGTCGTAGCGTAGGCAGGGAAATCCGGCTGGGCTATAATGACGCGGCTGTGCCCGGGTTAGCAACCGGCGCACGCTCAGTTCGTATTCAGGCAGACCAACAGTCTGCATTTATTAACATGGTTTACTCCATTTCAACAAAAGAGGAAAGGTTATGTCCAAAAAAAGCGAAAAGGTTCGCGTGGCTATCATTGGCGTAGGCAACTGCGCTTCATCCCTGGTACAGGGCGTGCAATACTACAAGGACGCGCCGGATGACGCCGAAATTCCGGGGCTGATGCACGCCACCGTTGGCGGCTATCACGTCCGCGACATTGAATTTACGGCGGCGTTTGACGTGGTAAAGGGCAAGGTTGGGCTGGATTTAAGCGAAGCCATTTGGGCGCACCCCAACAACACCATCAAGTTCGCCGACGTACCCCATCTGGGCGTGAAGGTGCATCGCGGCATGACGCACGACGGCATTGGCAAATACGTCAGCACCGTCGTGGAAAAAGCCCCTGGGCCTACAGACGATATCGTCAAAATCCTGCAGGAAACGGGCACCGATGTGGTGGTGAACTTCATGCCCGTTGGCTCCGAGATGGCTACCAAATGGTATGTGGAGCAAATTTTGGAAGCCGGCTGCGCCTTTGTCAATGGCATTCCCGTATTTATCGCCAGTTCGGCGTATTGGGGCAAACGCTTTGCCGATAAGGGGCTGCCCATCATTGGCGACGACATCAAGAGCCAGGTAGGGGCGACTATTACGCACCGCGTGCTGACCAACCTGTTTAAGGATCGGGGCATCCATCTGGACCGCACTTATCAGCTAAACTTCGGCGGTAACATGGATTTCTATAACATGTTGGAACGGGAGCGGCTGGAATCGAAGAAAATCTCCAAGACGAACGCCGTCACCAGCCAGCTTCCTTATGATCTGGGCGCAGAAAACGTACACGTCGGACCCAGCGACTACGTGCCCTGGCTGACGGATCGTAAGTGGTGCCATATCCGCATGGAAGGGCGCGCCTTTGGCGATGTGCCCTTGCAACTTGAACTGAAACTGGAAGTGTGGGATTCGCCCAACTCAGCCGGGGTGATGATTGACGCCGTGCGCTGCGCCAAATTGGGGCTGGATCGCGGGCTGGGCGGGCCGCTGCTGGCGCCGGCTTCTTATTTCATGAAAACGCCGCCGCAGCAGTTCACTGACGATGAGGCGCACCAGATGACCGAGGACTTTATTGCCGGCAAGTAAAAACCATCAGGTTGGGTAGCGGCTGAATCGAGTGGCTACCCAACCTGCAGCCTGGCTGCCCTGCGGGCGATTTGCTCGCCGGCCGCCTTTGCCTGTTGCAAGAATGCCATTTCGTCCGTCAGGTTTGTGCCGGCAAGATGCACCTCCAACGTGACAGGCCCCTCATACGCGGCAGTCGCCAGCAGGGGAATCAGCGCATCCCAATCCACCGTTCCCGTAAACGGAAAGTTATGCTGGTCGTCCTGACCATCGTTGTCATGCAGATGCAGCGCCAGCAGCCGCCCCGCTATACGCTCCAGAAAAGCCAGCCCGCCCCCGACAAAGTTGCCATGACCTGAATCAAAACAGACGCCTAGAAAATCCGGCGGGTAAAGCGTCAGCGCCTTTTCAATGGTGGCGTAATTGTCAAACAACAGGTTTTCCAGCGCCAGGCGCACGCCATACGCATGGGCAAATGGTTGCAGCGCATCTAGCGAACGGCGCAGCCGCTGCCAGTAATCATTCTGGAACAAAACCATTTTCGGCTGCGGCTGCAAATGCAGCACAATAACTTCGCCCCCTAGTCGAGCCGTCATCTCCATTCGGTTGCGGATCAGGTCCAACCCCGCCTGGCGCACGTACTCTTCCGGCGACAGCCAATACTTTTCCACCCCTTCAGAAGCATGCACGTCGCGTAGTTGCAAACCCAAGTCCCGCAGCCAGCGTTGCGCCTGGTTGATCTCTGAAGGCGCGTAAAGGTAATCTGTGTCCCAATGGTGGCACCAATGGACGTGCGTAAAACCCGCCGTTGCAATCTGGCGCAAATACGGTTCAGCGCTGCCCCTGTCTTTAACGTAATCAGAGTTGATGGAGATTGTTTGCTGCATGGTTGCGAAGGCGATTACTCAACAGCGGGACTATCGGCAATGGGCGGCGGCTCACTTGCCGGCAGCGGCGTTTCGCCCACTGTCGCCTGTAGCCGCTGCAACAGACGCCGCGCATCTGCATCATTGGGATCGGCCTGGACAGCGCGACGGAACCAGTGAATGGCCTCGTCGTGCTCCTGCCGATCCCGATGCACCAGCCCCAGATTATAAGCCACGTGGGGAGCAGCCGGATTCAGAGCCAGCGCCTGTTTGAAAGCGGCAATTGCCCGCTGCTGCATCTCGTCGGTCGCCAGAATGGGATTACCCAGGTAAGCCGCGCCCAAATTTTGCCAGATGACTGGATTATGCGGGTCGCGCTGGCTCAACTGCTCCAAAATCGCCGCCGCCTGCCCAAACTTTTGGGTTAAAATGTAGGCGCTGCTCAGGTTTAGGGCTGCCTGATGGTGCGCCTTATCCAACGCATGGGCTAATTGCAGCCACTCCACCGCTTCCGCCGATTTACCCTGCACCAGCAGTTCCGTGCCCCGTCGAAA
>CAYQYJ010000549.1:0-2635 GCA_964421605.1 uncultured Ardenticatenaceae bacterium
AACCGCTCGCTGGCGGAGAAAATCGCCATTACAGAGGAGTTCCGCGAGCGTTTCTGGCCCTTGCTGGCGGCGGGCGTGTTGTTTCCTGTGATTGATTGCGCTTTCCCCCTGCCCGAGGCGCAGGCGGCGCACGCTTACGTGCGGCAGAACCGGAACACGGGCAAAGTTATTCTGACGGTTCCTGATTGAGTTGGGCAGAGTTGAGCGGCAGCGTCAAATAGAAACTGCTGCCTTGCCCTGGCTGGCTTTCTACCCAGATGCGCCCGCCATGCGCTTCCACTGCCAGGCGGCAAAAAGCCAGCCCCAGCCCCGTGCCGCTGCGCAGCGATTGTCCCTGGGTATCCGTGACCTGGTGGAACTTGTCGAAGATGCGCGTGTGGTGGGCGGCGGGGATGCCTTGCCCGTCGTCGCTGACGGCGATGCGGCAGCCTGCGCCGGTGAGGGCGGCGGCGATGTGGATGCGCCCGCCGGAGAGGGTGTATTTGAAGGCGTTGCTTAGCAAGTTGTCTACAACGCGGCCAATGAGCTGCACGTCCAGGGGGATAAGGGGCAGGTCGGGGGCGATTTCCAGGGTTATCTGTTTGTCTTCTTGTTGCGCCTGGGTGTGGTATGCCGGCATTCTCTCCCGCAACAACTCCGCCACATCCGCCCACGTCCAGTTAAGTTGCAACTGCTGCGCTTCCAGGCGGCTGACGTTCAAAATGTCCTTAATTAGCCCTTCCATGCGTTTACCCGCCGCCAGCGCATTTTCCAGCAACTTCTGTTGCACGTGCGCGGGCGCGTCCGTTCGCTGCGCTATGCTTTGCGCCAATTGCAGGCTGCCCGTGATCACGTTGAGTGGATTCGCCAGGTCGTGCACAATCATGTTGGTCAGGTCGTCCCGCATTTGCTCTGCCCGCCGCAGCCCGGCGTACAGCCACTGCATTTCTGTAAAGCGGCGAGCGTTGCGGATGGCAGCCGCTAACTGCAGCGCCAGCAGATAGCCAATGCGCAGATCATCCTGGGTGTAAGCGTGCGGCGCGCGGGCGGCAAAGTTGATAGTTCCCAATGCCTGGTTTTCACTTTCCAGGGGGATGATAATCTGGGAGCGAAAGGGGTGAGCGGGCGCGGCGGTCCAACTGTCTCGAATCAGTTGGGATTGGCGGCTGGCGATAGCGTTGTCGGCAAACTGGCGCAGGTTTTCGTAAAGGGTCTGGTCCGACTCCCCAAACAGCGTCTTCAATCGGGCGGCGTCGCCTTCTTCGACCAGAAAGACGCTGCAATGGTCAAAATCGAGCAGCCATTTGGCTTGCCGGCCCACGATTTCCAGAATGTCTTCCAGGTTGAGGGAGCGGTTGATGGCGGCGGCGATTTCCTGCACGGCAGTGATGCGGCTGGACAGGGCAGACAATTCCACCAGCAGCCGCCGCGTGGTTTGTAGCAAGTCATCGCGATTTTGTGTTTCTAAACTGCCTGGCTGGGCCATTGCTTTAATCCGCGGCGCGCCCCCTGGCAGGGCGACGTGAGGGAACAGGGCGTATGCAATACGCCCCTACCGGGCATGTAACCGGATGTTAAGGGCGTATGCGATACGCCCCTACAGGGCGTCAATTTCCAGGTTGATGGCGTCGGTGTATTGGTTGACGCCAGTGAACAGGTTGGCGGTGGCTACGATTTCGAAGATTTCAGCGTCATCCAGACCGTGTTGGCGCAAGCCGCTGAAGTCGGCGTCGGTGAGGGCATGGGGTTGGGTGGCGGCTTTCAGGCCAAAGCTGATGATGGCTTTTTGCCGTTCTGGCAGGGGGCAACTGGCGAAGTCGGCTACCAGCAGGCGCAGCACTTCTTCGCTGATACCCAGGGCTGATAAGCCGTGCAAATGCACCTTCAGGGCGTATTCGCTGTCGTTTGCCTGGGAGATGGCCACGCCAATCATTTCTTTGAGCGTGCGCGGCAGTTTGCCCTGCAAGATGACGCCGCGAAACTTGTTCCAGTTGGCGGCTAGAAAGGCGGGGTGGGAAGCCATAGATTTGAACAGGTTGGGCACCATGCCAAAACCAAGTTCAGCCTTAATCTCTTCGTAAACGGCTTTGACCTGGGGATGGTCGGCGGCGTTTTCGGCAACAATGGCAAAACGAGACATCTTTTCCTCCTGGTAACTACTAAGCTTGCCTGGAATTTTACTGAGTTTTTACCGCAAAGACGCGAAGGGCGCAAAGAGAAGAAAGGGGCGGCTGGCGGTTTGTGCGGCAAGGAGATGCGCTTGCCTGGAATTATACCGCAAAGATTCCACCGCAAAGACGCGAAGGGCGCAAAGAGAAGAAAGGGGCGGTTGGCGGTTTGTACAGCAAGGAGATGCGCCTGGTTGGGATTTTACTGAAAATTTCACCGCCAGGTAGCGCTGCACTGAATCGTGGTGGGTGTCAGCCCCGCCTACGGCGGGGCTGACACCCATCTTTATGGGCAATTTTTGGCGCATACGCGCCAAAAATTGCCCGTCACCGATATTTTTCGCCCGTTTTGTCGGGTCGGTATGCAGCTAAAGAGATCGCCACAGTTTACTGAGGTGTTACCCCAGATCAGTACGCCTGTGGTAATTAACCGACAATCGTATCATGGCGTAAAAAAGGGTTGCTGCCTAGTGACGAGTGTCACGAAA
>CAYQYJ010000550.1:0-2627 GCA_964421605.1 uncultured Ardenticatenaceae bacterium
CCACCAGCGGCTCGTCTTCCGGGCGAATGGGGCGGATGTTCACCGGCGTGCCATCCCGCAGCGTCCACGGCTGCACGTATTGCGTCGGGTATGGGCGGATCGCCAGCCGCGGCGGCGCGGCCACGTCTGGCTCATACAATACCACCCGCGCATCCAACGCCAGAATCCGTTCCGGAGACGCCAGCAGCGGATTGATGTCAATTTCCTTAATGAATGGCTGTTCGGCCACCAACTGGCTGAAACGCACCAACAACTGCTCCAACGCCGCCAGATCAACGGCGGCCCGCCCGCGAATCCCTTTTAACGCTTTGTAAATCTTCGTCCGTTCCATCATGCGCCGCGCCAGCGTCGTATTCAATGGCGGCAGCCCCAGAGCGCGATCCTGGAACACTTCCACCAGCACGCCGCCCGCGCCAAAGAGCAGCACCGGCCCAAACTGCGGGTCAGGGCTGCTGCCCACAATAATCTCGTACCCCTCCAGCTTAATCATGGGCTGGACGGTGACGCCCAGAAAATCGTCAGGACGGGGCGCGTGGCCCATTTGCGCCACATAGCGGCGCGCGCCGCTTTCGATGCGGGCAAAAGCGCTGCGCACGGCTGCCGCATCGCCCAGGTTGAGCTGCACGCCGCCCACGTCGCTCTTGTGCGTGATAGAGCCAGAATGCAGCTTGAGCACCACCGGATAGCCCATATCCGTCGCTAACTGCGCCGCTTCGTCAGCGCTGGCGGCTATGCGGGTGTCTACGGTGGGAATGCCGTAAGCGGTGAATATCTGTTTCGACTCAAATTCGGTCAGGATGGTGCGCCCCGCCTGCCGCGCAGCGCGGATAACGGATTCGGCTAAGGTATGGTCGGGCGCGCCTTCTTCGCTGCCTGCCGGCAAAACGGGCGTCTCATACAGGCTGCGTAAATTGTCGCTGTACCGCCACATATAGTTGAACATCTCGGTAGCCGTGTCGGGATAGGCGAAGGTGGGAATGCCGGCTTTATTCAACAGCGCCTCCCCGTCGTTCACCTCCGCCCCGCCCATCCAGCTTGCCAGCACCGGCTTCCGCTTTAACGCCTGGCTGGCTTCCTTGAGCGTCTCCGCCGTCCCCGTGGGGTCAGACATGGCTTGCGGCGTGAGAATGACCAGCAAGCCATCGCTGCTGGGGTCTGCCGCTGCCGCTTCCAGCGTCTGCGCATACCGTTCTGGGCTGGCATCCCCTAACACGTCAATCGGGTTGCCGTGGCTCCAGTGCGGCGGCAAAATCTCGTTCAGTTTGGCTTCCGTCTCCGCCGACAGGGAAGCCAGTTCCCCGCCGCCCGAAATAAGCGCATCCGTCGCCAGCACGCCCGGCCCGCCGGCGTTGGTCACAATCGTCAGGCGGCGACCGCGCGGCAGCGGCTGCTTGGCCAGCACTTCGGACATATAAAACATATCCGAAATATCATTCACCCGCAGCACGCCACAGCGGCGGAAAGCGGATTCCAACACCTCATCGCTGCCCGTGAGCGAACCCGTGTGCGAGGCAGCGGCGGCGGCCGCCGCCTGGGTGCGTCCAGGTTTGATGACAATAATAGGCTTGGTCAAGGCCACTTCCCGCGCCGCGGACATGAAGGAGCGGGCGTCGCCAATTGTTTCCATGTAGATGACGATGCTCTTCGTGTGTGGATCGTCCCCCAGGTAATAAATCAAATCCCCCCACCCCACGTCCAGCATGGAGCCAATAGACACAAAGGCGCTAAAGCCCACGTGTTCGCGGAAGCTCCAGTCCAGAATGGCCGTACACAGCGCCCCGCTCTGGCTGATAAAGCCGACATTACCCGGCAGGGCAATGGTGCTGGCAAAGGTAGCGTTAAAGCCCGTAATGGGACTCATGGCGCCCAGGCAGTTAGGCCCCACGATGCGCATATTCCCCCGCCGCGCTTCCGCCAGAATCTCTTGCTCCAGCGCCGCCCCGGCTGCGCCCGTCTCTTTGAAGCCCGCCGAAATAATGATCGCCCCGCGCACGCCATAGGCGACGCATTCGCGCACGGTGTCGGGCACGGTGGGGGCCGGGGTGACAATGACCGCCAGGTCAATGGGATCGCCAATAGCCGCCAGGTTGGGGTAGGCTTTAATGCCCAAAATAGCCGGGCGCTTGAGATTGACGGGATAAACGGTACCGCCAAAGGGCGTGCTGATCAGGTTAGACAGAATTGTCCGCCCCACGCTGCCCGGCCGATCCGTGGCCCCAATAACGGCCACGCTGCGCGGCTTAAAGATGGCGTCCAGGGGATGGTGCTCATAACGGAGGATGTCGTGGATTTTCTCAGTGCGGGAAGCAGTTCGGGTGGTCATGGAAACTCCTCTGTAGCCACGAATTACACGAATGTAACGAATGGGGGTTAATTCGTGGCTCGTTTTCATTCATTTGATGGTGCGCCGTAGGGCGGGTTGGCAACCCGCCCCTTCTCCAAAAACAATCGCACGTGGCAGTCCACTCACCCGGCAGCCCGCTTATGCGGCAGCCCGCTTATGCGGGGCGCAAAAGGTGCGCAGAAAAATGTAGGACAAACTGTTAGTTTGTCCGCGCCGCTGCTAGTGCGAAGCTGTTCTGAAAAAGTATAACCTCCCCCGCGGCGACTTTCAAGCCGCCTGCCCC
>CAYQYJ010000551.1:0-2626 GCA_964421605.1 uncultured Ardenticatenaceae bacterium
GGCTACCACCAAACAGACAGGATAATTGTAATCCGGTCGTGAAAGCGTGTTATAAAAGCACCTATAGAATGGGATACCGTCAAGTTGGTAGCCCATACTGAACGTGAAGGTGTAACGCGCATTATCAGCGCCAGAAAGGCCACAAAAAATGAGCGACGATTTTATGAAGAAGCCGAATGAGGATTATGAACTGCAAGAAGAATATGACCTTTCGCAACTCCCGATTATGCCGCGAGGAAGATATGCCCCTGAAAAGCGGCGGGCTCGTAATCTGGTGGTGTTAGAACCAGATTTGGCACGCGCCTTCCCTTCTGATGAGGCTGTAAACAAGGCGTTGCGCCTAATCTTGCAGGCAACACAGATTCCGGTAAAAACGGGCGTTTCGTAAATCCAACGGCGGCTAACACCACATCCAGCCGCCTGCACCTTCAGGGCGTGCCAGAGAAGATGAAACACGCTTTGGAGCGTGCTTGCTGGCAAAGGGGCTTTCCCCGCAATCGGCGCGGCGGCTTATGCTTATCGTTAGCTCTACAGATAGACGGAAACGTCAGGGTAGGGTTAGTTGGGGGAGGATGAAGCGGAAGAGAGCCAGCAGGTCGAGGCTCAAGAGGGCGGCGGCGAGGAGGGGGGGGAGGAGGAAGGCGGCGAGGGGCCAGCGGCGGTGGATAGGGGACAGCCAGGCGGCTGCGCCCAGGGCGACGGCGGCGGCGATGGGGATGAGGGCGGAGAAGAGGTAGCGGCCCTGGTGCTGCACGTAGGCGGTATTGTAGCCCAGGTAGAGGGCGGCGCTGAGCAGGAAGGTGCCCAGCAGAATGTGGGCAGCCGGGCGGGGCAGGCGGGGACGGTCGGCGGCGCGCCAGGCAAATGACCAGCCAAGGGCCACCAGACCGCTAAAGAGCAAAAGTAACTGGTAGACCCACGACGGCATCACCACCCCCATCCAGCCAAACTGACCCCAAAAGCTTTGAAATGTGGTGCGTAGGAAAGCCGTGAGCGTGTAGCGCCAGCCGTACTGCTGAATCCATTCGCTGGTGCGGGGTTGGCCCACGACGACCTGATCATGCGCCGCCGCGCCCAACACGTCCAGCCCGCCATAGACGAACAGGTTGCGCCCCCACCAGAGCGCGCCGAGGAGAAGGGCGGGCGCAAACAGCCACACCCCCACGCGCCATACCCCACGCCAATCCCCCCAGTAACGCCACAACACTACCAGCGCCGTCACCGGCGCCATGATGTACACCGTGGCTTTGGTCAGAAAACCCAACCCCAACAGCAGCCCCAACAGCAGCCAGGCGCGTCGCGACGGTTCGTGGGCGGACGTGGAAAATGAAATCAGCCCAAACAAAATTGCGGCAATCAGTAGTTCCGCCAGACTGTCGTTGTTCACAGCCGCCAGCATAGCCACATGCTGCGGCAAAAAAGCCACAAAGGCGGTCATGGTAGGCGGCAGCCAGGGCTGCGCGGGAAACAGCCTGGCGCCAATGGCATACGTCAGGGCCACCACGCCCGCGCCCAACAGCAGCGACAGCAGGCGCATCGCCAGCAGCGCGCCGCCGCTCAACAGGTACACGGGCAGTTGCAGCAAATAATATAGGGGCGGTTGGTGGTCTTCGTAGCTGAAGGGGGCGACGCTGTATTCAGGCGCAAAATCGGAACTGATAACCTGCGCCTGATAAGCCTGGTCATAATCTCCAGGGGCGATAACGGGCAAGTCGCCGCCGGCTAACTGGCGCACGTAGTTGTAATGGGCGGGTTCGTCCGGCGCCTGCCAGGGTGGGGTGTAGACAGCGTAGAGGACGCCCACGCCCAGGTAGGCTACCAGAATCAGCCACAACTGCCCATAGCGTCGCATCGGCAAAGTCTACCGCCCCAGGCGGGCCAGTTCGTCGGCGACGAGGGCGGGTTCTAACTTCTTATAGAGCGGGGCGGGCGCGGGCAGAACGCGGCCCACGGGAATCTCGGCGCGCCGCCAGCGCCCGACGGCGCCCTGCCCGTCATAAGTCAGGGCGACATGGTCGCGGCTGCTTTCCTGATAGGTCTCTATCTTGCCTTGACCAAACAAACGGCCCGCTTCTCCCAAATATTGGTGCAACTGCTCGCTGGTGAACGGCAGCACGGGGGCGAAGATGATTTTTAAACCGCTAATGGCTTGCAGGGCGGTGTACAGGGAACGGGCGGCAGCCTGGGGGGCCGTTTTAATGGTAGACCAGGGGCTGGTATCCTCCAGATATTGGTTGACGCGGGTAGCCAGGGCCATGGCGTCTTTCATGGCGGCGCGAAACTTGCAGCCATCGTACAGGTCGCCAATAGCCGCCAGGCCCGCGTCAATTTCAGCCAGCAGCGCCGTATCGGCGGCGGTCAAGGGGCCGGGGTCGGGTACAATGCCCTGGAAGTAGCGGCGCGTCATGCTGAGGACGCGGTTGACCAGGTTGCCCCAGTTTGCCACCAGTTCGGCGTTATTGCGCTCCACGTAACTTTCCCAACTCCAATCGGAGTCGCGCGTTTCGGGCATGACGACGGTCAGGTAGTAACGCAGGGGATCGGGGTCGTGGCGGGTGAGGGCGTCCAGCATCCAGACGCCCCAGTTGTGGCTGCCGCTGATTTTGCGCCCTTCCATGTTCATGAA
>CAYQYJ010000552.1:0-2626 GCA_964421605.1 uncultured Ardenticatenaceae bacterium
CCACTCCCCACTATTTTAACGCCTATTGTCGCTCAGGCGAACTGGAGTCAACTGGCAATCCGGTCAGCGATGCCTGGGAGTAGGCTGCCAGAAGGTCGGCGTCTTCGGGGAAAGCCAGTTCCGGGAACGGGCCAGATAGCGGGAACCAGGCGACTGCTTCCAGGTCGTCCCCCGCCAGGGGTTCACCGCCGACCACGCTGGCTAATAAATAGACAGCCAGGAAATGGTAGCGCGGCGACTGAAAAGAGGAGGTGACGTTGAGAATGGCGTTGATCTTAACGTCTAGCCCCGTTTCTTCTCTGGCTTCGCGCACAGCCGTAGTCAGGAAATCGTCGTCGTACTCAATGTAACCGCTAGGCGTGGCCCACTTGCCTTTGCCGGGTTCGCCGCGGCGTTTGCCGAGCAGGACGCAGCCGTCTTTGAGGATGAGGAGGCAGATGGCGGGGGCGGGGTTGCGGAAGTGGATGAAGCCGCAGGCGGGGCAAACGGAACGGGGGATGTGGTCAATTTGGCGCACTGTCAGCTCAGCGCGACAGTAGGGGCAGTAGTGGAAGGGAGCGGGGGGCGGGGAAGCCTGGCGGTTGTAGGTGGTGTAGATTTGCTTCAGGAGCATGGCAAGTTCAACAGGTTCAATGTCGGGAACAGGATGCCAACCGTCTGAATAGCGTTGGCTATTTGAGCAGTTTTTCCACATCGTGCCATAGCTCTGGCATCTCTAGCAAGTCGGCGAATTGCTGCACCCAAAAGGCAACGCGACGTCCATCTATGTGAGGATGCGCGGCGATGATGGCCGCAATATCTAGCATGTCTTTAGGGCGATGAGCAATCGCTTTAAGAATGATCAAATCTTCTGGCGTTGGCAAGCGGAGGCGTAGGTTGCCAGCCTGATATTCTGCGCTCCTCGCAACCGCTTCAACTTCAAAAGGCAGCAACCCCAGGGAAATGTCCACATGAATACCACTGGCTTCGTGCTTGAGCAGGACAACCCGGCTTTGGTGAGCAAATGGGATGGGATCAGGAATACGCGGCGTTAAACCGACGGTTTGGGCAATATCTAGCAATTTGGGCAGATCGTCGAGCGGCAGGAGAAGCATGGCGTCTGCATCTGCCGTTAGTCGGGGCTGACCTAATAGGCTCGCGGCTATGCCACCGATGATAATGCCCTGCTGGTCAAAGGCGTCAATGAGGCGCTGCACGGCGGCTACTGGCTCCAACAATGGTTCAAGCGGATCGGATTCAGGCATAGGCTATATGACCTGTTCGTGAGCGTAGAGGAGTTGCCAGCGTTGGCGGCCTTCGTCCAGGGCGATCTCTTCGGCTGGCGGCAGGATGTTCAAACTTTGGGCAACTCTGAACAGGGCATTTAGCTGCCGCCAGCGTTCGTCGAGGTCGCTGGATTCCCGTAGGTTAGCTTCCATGGCGGCGACCACCTGCCACCGTTGGCGATAAGCGATTAAACTTTGTCGGGTCAATTCAGTCTGTGGCATGTTGGTTGTCCAGGCGGGTGATTATTTCTATCAACAAACTGGCGTCTCGCGCATTCAGGAAGGCTTCAAAGTTATTTGCCTGCATTGCGGTCAATCCATGGTCGTCTATAAAGTGACTGTTCAGAATTTCAACATGGCGATCCGCAGGTATGACATCTGCCAGATACTTGCTGGGAGATTTGTGGCTGATGTGCCGATTGGTTTGCGCTGAAATAAGTGTGCGATTGACAATGGAGTTGATCTGATCGGCGGGTATTTTTTTACCAGCGGCATCTCGCTGCTTTTCCAGGTATGCTTTGGGGAAGATGTGGTGGTCTTCAAGGGTATGAAAGGCAATGGAATCATCGGCTTGAAAATCCTTTGCTCCCTTAATAGCAATCAGGCACATAACACCCCGGTAGACCGCGTTAACGCGAGCTACACTGCGCAGGCTGAACGCTGTGTTGTCAATGATGCTGATTCGGGCTTCGCGCAAAGCCACCGGTTCAAAGATGGGATCGGCAACGGCTGTCAGGAAGTCCTGGTAATCCCGATAAATGGTGCTTTCTACTGAGCTGGCATACCGTTCGCGGAAGACGCTGGCCCAATACCAGCGGCGCATTAGTTTATAAGCGTGGTGGCCCAGTTTTTGAGTTTCAATGGCGTGGAGCATTGCCGCCAGAGGAGAGACCATAGTGGAGTAGGGAACCCAACGTCTATCAAAGACGCCAAAACCATCGGTGTTGACGGCTGTTAGTCGCTCCAGGGCTTTTTCCATATAACGTGTGGCCTGTTGCCAGTCGTGGATAAAGTCGTTTGGCTTCAGGTTGATAAGGGTTTTACTTTTGACATCCAGACCACGCATCAGGGCGATGGTGCGCAAGACAAAGACGCCATAGTCATCAGGCTTGCCTTCAGAGAACTCATTGAGTAGGGTGTGCTGGTTGACTGCTTCTTCCCACAGATGGTGTTGGTCAATACCGTCTTTGTACAATCGGGCTGTTAGCAGATCGTAAACGGAAAGGCGCACCCCTTTGCTATTCATTTTTTCAAAAATGGCGCACACTTCCGCCAGTCGATCGGGATCGTTGGGTTGGATTTTGGGGATCTCAATGGTAGGTACCAGGAAAGCGCGTATGCGATCTATGGCGGCATTCCAG
>CAYQYJ010000553.1:0-1445 GCA_964421605.1 uncultured Ardenticatenaceae bacterium
GCCGTTCCAGGCGAAGCGGTAGTACTGCACTTAATCGTGGTGGGTGTCAGCCCCGCCTGCGGCGGGGCTGATACCCATTTTTATGGGCAATTTTTGGCGCAGACGCGCCCAAAATTGCCCGGCGCTGATGCCTTTTTGCCCGTTTTGTGGAGCCGTTATGCGGTTGGTTTGTGGTGAAAAATTCCAGAGCAGCTTAGTCGTTACCCTTCTTGACAAAAACTTGACCCCTGCGCGGGTTTCCCCTGACACGATTTTTACGCCAACCATTGTAAGCTGTTAAGGACACAGGCTCTCAGGTTTGTGCAGTCTGTCACGTCCGCCATAGAAGGCGTTGCCTATGCGTGAGGCGGATTGCGCTGGGTGAGGGTCGGGCAAGGATGCCCAACCTACGGGTTTTGGAGGTCGGGCAGGGATGCCCAACCTACGGTTTTTGAGGGGCTTATTATGCGTGAATCCCGGTTGATGATTGTCATGGGAGATAAGGGCTGGACGATGGCGGCGCTTCACCTGGCTTGCGCCATGTCTCGCCGCAGCCAGACGGAACTGCTGCTGCTGAAAATGACGCCGGTGCGGCATCCGCTGCTCCTGGGCACGTCCGCCGGTTCGCTGAACTTTACAGCGGAGGATGAGCAGGCTTTACAAGAGATGGCGGCGGCAGCCGAAGCGTATGGGGTGACATTGGACGTGAAGGTGTGCCAGTATGCCAGTTATTGGCACGCGGTGGTAGACGCTGCTGAACAGACGGAAGCGACGGCTGTTCTGGTACACGTTCCGCCTTCACCTATTCCGTATTGGCGCAACTGGCGCTGCCGGCATTTGCGCCGCCAACTGGCGCGGCAGCAGCGGGAGCTAATCACGCTGGACACGCTGCCGCCCTCGCTTACCTGGACGCCCTCTATTACGCTGCCGGAGCCGCCGATTAAGGAAACTGCAAAAGTCAAATGAGTAACGTATCTACCTCCACCAACCCCTCCCGCTTTTCCCTGTCGCGCCTGTTATTTGGCAAGCCTATTGCCACGCGCGATCTGGCTCATCAAAGCGTCAACCGTATTGTTGGTCTGGCTGTTTTTGCTTCTGACGCCCTATCTTCTACCGCCTATGCCACGGAGGAAATTCTCTTTATTCTGGCTCTGGCGGGCAGCAGCAGCGCTATCTTTGGCATTTCTATTCCCCTCTCCATTGCCATCGGTATCTTGCTGGTCATCGTGACTATTTCCTACCGCCAGACCATCTACGCCTACCCAAACGGCGGCGGCGCTTACATTGTGGCGCGCGACAACCTGGGGGAAGTGGCGGCGCAGATTGCCGGGGCGGCCCTGCTCACCGATTACATTCTCACGGTAGCCGTGAGCATTTCGTCGGGCGTGGCGCAGATTGCGTCGGCTTTTCCGGCGCTGCTGCCTTTTCGCGTGGAAATGGCGCTGCTGGTGATTCTGGTTATGACG
>CAYQYJ010000553.1:1545-2621 GCA_964421605.1 uncultured Ardenticatenaceae bacterium
AACGGCATCACGGCTTTCAAGGAACCGCGCAGCCATAACGCGGCGGTTACGCTGCAATGGATGAGCGGCATTCTGATCACTGTTTTTCTCAGTATCACCTTTCTGGCGCACCAGATTCGGGCAGTTCCCAGCGAGTCTGAGACGATTATTTCGCAACTGGGGCGGGTGGTTTTTGGCAATGGCAGTTTGCTTTACCTGGCCATTGTGGCGGGCACGGCTCTGATCCTGTTGATGGCAGCCAACACCAGTTACGCTGATTTCCCGCGCCTGGCGGCGCTTCATGCCGGCGACGGTTTTCTGCCGCGGCAATTGACGTATCGCGGCGGGCGACTGGTTTTTAACTGGGGCATTGTTACGCTGGCGATGTTGGCTTCGCTGCTGATTGTGGTCATGAATGCGCGCACCACGGCGCTCATTCCCTTGTATGCCATTGGCGTATTCCTCAGCTTTACCATTTCGCAATCTGGCATGGTGGTGCGGCTGCGCAAAATCGGGCGGCTGCAGCCGGGCGAGAAAATTCAGGGGCTGGAAACTGTGCTGGAATATGATGCCCACTGGCGGTTGAAGGCAGCCATCAGTGGGTTTGGCGCGGTGTGTACGGGCATCGTTATGCTGATCTTCGCCATTACTAAGTTCACTTCTGGCGCCTGGTTTGTCATTGTGCTTATTCCCATCCTCGTCTTTGCCTTCTTCCGCGTGCATCACCATTACCAGGCTGTAGCGCGTAACTTGAGTCTGAAAAAGAACGGGCATGACATTGTGGCGCACCCGGTGCAAACTGTGGTGCTGGTAGATGGCGTCCACACGGGCACGATTGAACTTGTGAATTTCGCCAAATCGCTCAGGCATCCCTGGCACGCCGTGCATATAGGCGTCAATCCGGAAAAAGCCAGTAAAGTAAATGCCTTGTGGAACGACGTTATTGGCGAGGGCGAATTGGTTGTTGTGCCTTCACCGTATCGCCAACTGAACCTCCCCATTCGCACCTATATTGAAAAGCTGCTGCGCGAAAACCCGGACACGATCATCCACGTGGTCGTTGGACACCTGGCGATGGAAACAGCCTGGGAACAGGC
>CAYQYJ010000554.1:0-2618 GCA_964421605.1 uncultured Ardenticatenaceae bacterium
TTAATAGCCCGCTGGTGACGCTGATGAAGCGCAGATTGGACGGATTCATCAGGATACCCTGCGTCATCAGCGTCCCATTTTTATGGTTCTCCGACAGGCGGCTAACCACCGGGCCGTGGTAACTAATTGTGAATGACGTCCTGAGCGTCTTAAGTCAAAATATATTACCTATTTTTGTGGCGGCGGGCATTGGCGTGGCGCTGCGCCGCTGGACGGATATTGACAAGCAGGCGCTGTCGCGGCTGGCTTTTTACGCTTTAGGCCCCTGCCTGGTTTTCAGTTCGCTGGTGGAGTCCCGGTTGACGGGGGGCGAAGTGGCGCAGTTAACGGGATTTGCGTTGGCGGCGGTGGCGGCGATGGGGGGGCTGAGTCTGCTGGTGGGCCGCCTGCTCTCTTTTTCGCGGCAGGAGCAGGCGGCTCTGGCGTTGGTGGTGATGTTTACCAACAGCGGTAATTTTGGCCTGACGCTGAACCAACTTCGCTATGGCGACGCCGGCTTGTCTCGCGCGGTCGTTTACTTTACGGTAAGCACGGTGCTGGTGTTTACGTTGGGGATTTTTGTGGCTTCGTTGGGTCAGATGGATTGGCGAATGGCGCTGCGGCGGGTGCTACAGATGCCGGCATTTTACGCCGTCATTCTGGCCCTTATCGTCTATGGCTTTCACATTCCGTTACCCTCTTTTGTGGCGCGCGGCATAGAAATTGCCGGCGAAGGGTCTATTCCCGTTATGCTGATTGTGTTGGGGATGCAGCTTGCCGATTTGCGCTCTATCGGCAATGCGCGCCTGGCTGTGCCCGCCGTAGCGCTGCGCCTGCTGGTAGCGCCTCTGGTGGCTCTGGGTCTGGCGGCGTTGATTGGCTTGCGAGGCACGGGTTATGCCGTATCCATTTTGCAAGCCAGTTTGCCCACGGCGGTTATCACGACGATCCTGGCTACCGAGTTTGACGTACACCCGTCTGGCGTGACCACGGTTGTGCTGCTGACCACCCTGCTCAGCCCCATTACCTTGACGCTGGCAATTACGCTGCTGCGCTTGTGAACAATCGCTCTTCGAAAATAGTAGGGCGATTTTCCAAAATTGCCCGTCAGAAAATTCGTTAAATTCGTGTAATTCGTGGCAAAAACCTTCATCTTTCCTTCGCGCTCTTTGCGTCTTTGCGGTAAAACTCCCCGTCTTTACCTTATTCTGCTCGCTTTGCTGCTGCTGCCGGCATTAGCCGCCGCCCAATCGCCCATTACCTTGATCCGTTCCACCGCCGATTACCGTTACGGTCAGGTGATGCGCTTTTCCCTCACGGCTGCCAGCCAGACGCCAATTACGCAGGTAACGTTAGCCTTCACGACGCCAGGTCTGCCCAATACGTTTACCGTTGACCTGAGGCTGCCGCCTACGTTAGAGATAGACGTTACGCAGCCTGTAGACCTGACGCAGGTGCATATTGCCCCGTTTGCTGCCGTCACCTTCTGGTGGCTGCTAACGGACGTGCAGGGGGATACGTTCACCTTGCCAGAAACTGCCATCCAGTACGCTGATGATCGCTTTCGTTGGCAGCAGGTAGAAAGGGATGGCGCAGCGGTGCATTGGGCAGAGGGCGAGCCGGCGCTGGCGCAGGCGGCGCTGGATGTCATTTCCCAGGCGCAGCCCCGTTTACAGAGTATCATCCCTGCCGCCTGGCCCGAACCGCTGCACGTTTATGTCTACCCCACCAGCAGCGATTTGCGCGCCGCGCTGCGGCTTGCCGGCAGCGATTGGGTGGGCGGACATGCCAGCCCCGCTTTGGGCGTCATTCTGGTTGCCGTCCCTGACCCCCTTACTGCGCCGGCGGCTTTGCAGCGCAGCCTGCCGCACGAACTCACGCACCTGCTGCTGTACCAGGCCACGGGCGTCGCCTACGAGACTGTGCCGGTCTGGTTTAAGGAAGGGCTGGCTACCTGGTTTGAACAGAACCCTAACCCGAATTATGAAACTGTTTTGCGAGAGGCGATTGCCGGCAACAGCGCTATCCCATTTGCGGAGTTATGCCTGGCTTTCCCGGCGGCTGAAGATCAGGCGCTGTTGGCATATGCCCAAAGCGCGTCATTGATAGCGACCATCCAGACCCGCTACGGCAATCACGCCTTGACCGAATTTGTGGACGCCTTTGCCGATGGCTTGCGCTGTGAAGCTGCCGTACAGCGGGTATTGGGCATTTCTCTGGCGGACTTAACGGGGACATGGTGGCAAGAGCAACAACAGCAGCCGCTCTGGCGGCGTTTCTGGCAAGAAAACAGGTTGTGGCTATTATTGATTGGCGGCGGCTTTGCTCTGGTGGGACTGCTGCAACTGCCGCTGCGGCGGCGGATGCCGCCCGACAACCAACTGTAAGTGGGCAAAAAGGTATCGGCGAGGGCAATTTTGGGCGCGGACGCGCCCAAAATTGCCCATAAAAATGGGTGTCAGCCCCGCCGCAGGCGGGACTGCCGCCGCAGGCGGGGCTGACACCTACCACGATTAAGTGCTGCGATACCGCGGCGCGAAGACCGACGGTTACTTAATATTGAAGGAAGGTAGACATGACGACGCTAGATCCGGCTGTACAGACGATGATTGAGAACCTGGAGAAGAAGTACGGCAAGC
>CAYQYJ010000555.1:0-2616 GCA_964421605.1 uncultured Ardenticatenaceae bacterium
GGCGGCGGCCCTGCCGGCATCACTGCCGCCCTCTATGCCTTGCGCAAACGCCTGGACGTTCTGGTCATCAGCCAGGATTTGGGCGGCAAAATCAACTACCAGTTGGAACTTCCCTATCAGGACACCCGCGAAGTCATCCGCGGCAGCGAGGTGGTCGAACAATTCTGGCAAGAGTTAGATCGCCTGGCTTATGCCCGCCGCCTGGAACGAGTCGTTTCCGTGCAGCGGCGCGAGGACGCCTTCACCGTTACCACCGAGACTGGCATGGATTTTGTGGGGCGCTGCGTCATTTTGGCTACTGGCGCCCGCATCAAGCAGTTGGGCGTGCCTGGCGAACGCGACTACATGGGGCGCGGCCTCAGCTACTCTGCCATCAGCCATGCCTCGCTCTTTGTTAACAAAGAAGTCACCGTCGTGGGGCAGGGCGAACTGGCTCTGCGCGCCGCCGCCGAACTGGCGCAGTTAGCCACAGTCGTCAACCTGGTGCTGCCGGCAGGCGTCGCCCTGGATACCCCCTTAGGGCGCAAATTAGATCGCAGCATGAAAGCCGTCATCTGGGAGGGGCATCAGGTCAAAGCCATTCAAGGCAACGGCTACGCCAACCGCCTCTTGTTAAAAGCGCCCGATGGCTGTCTGACCACGCTGCCATCTGATGGCATTTTTGTGGAAATGGGGCTGATCCCCAATTCGGAACCTGTGCGGGACCTGGTAGAACTGGACGCGGGTGGTTACGTCATAGTGGACAACCGCAACCGCACCAACTGTCCGGGTCTGTTTGCTGCTGGCGACGTGACCAATGTTTGCACCGAACAGGTACTCGTGGCTGTCGGCGATGGCGCAAAAGCCGCTCTCAGCGCTTTTGATTATCTGCTCTCATGTCTTTGACCGGGACCCCCGATCGCGCTGCGCGGCGTCTGATACGGCGTGTGCGCTGCCATCCCTGTCTGGCGGCGCATGCCCCCTTCTACTTGAATCAATGAGGAAAATATGCTGACAATAACCATGTATGCTTACTTTGCGGCTTTGGTTTTGTTCATCATAGGCTGGTTCGTCACGCGAGATGTTTCCAGCAACACGACCCGCGCTTTTGTACGCGGCGGATTGGTGGCTTTGTATGTGATGCCGGCAATTACGCTCGCCCCAGGCGATCACGTCGTGCTACCCGCTTTGCTGGCTTTGCTGGTTGATCTGTTGGACACAGGTTTTGTCTACGCCCATCCCTTCTGGATTGCTTTTTGGTGGCTGTTCACCTTTAGCTATGGCGTCCGCCGCGCCGGGCAGCGTGAAGATCAACTGCCGCGCCGTCGTTAAATCACTTCCATAGCCGCTTCGCTCCTGGCGTAATGCGCCGCGCCTTCTCCTACGCCACGCACGCGAAAGGTGCGCCGCGCCATCTTTGCCTGCTCCTACGTCTGTGTAACACCTGCCTCTCGCCAGGCTGGTTCCCCCGACGGTAATGGGTATCACCCCACTAACGTGACAACTGTCACTACCTCAAATCTGCCGCTTCCTTTACCCTATTAAGTGTAAATCAGGTGCAGCGCACTTTTCCATTTGTGTCGCGCTCTGCCAGTCTGCGTACGTCGCAGATTACGCACATTTAATTCATAGGTAGTTCGTGATCAGCTTTCTGACCACTAACCACTTGCCACTGTTCACTATTTACGAAGGAGGATTTCTTCAATGTCTGAAATGGTTCATCCTCATGTCGAATCAGCCAATCTCTATGGCAGTAATTTGCACCTGGCGGCGCGCATTTTGACCGTCGCCGCCTGCGTCACCGCCATTATCTACGCCGTTTTTGCTATTGGCGAATTACGCGCCGCCGCACAGACTGGGCGGACGGCTGACCCTACCGAAGTTACCATGCTGATTGGTTTTGGCGTAGGCCTGGCAGCCCTGATTGTAAGCTGGTTCTGGCAACTCATTGGCGGCGTTGTGGCTGTGGCTGCCGGCATCTTCATTGCCGTTGTCGTATTCATCGCCCCAGGCACATCCCGCTTCATAGCCACTTTTGTCTACAGTTCGCCTTTTCTGCTGGCTGGCATCTTCCTCCTGGTTGACTACTTCCGCGAGCGCCGCCGCCGTCTGGCCCGCGCCAGCGCGCTGCGCGCGTTCGTTTCTTGATGAACTCCTATCTTTGGAGGTGAAATATGACTGCGCAACCTGACCTCACTCAGAAAAACGTGAGTGAACTACGCCTGGTTACCAAGGCTGTGGCTTTGCTGGCTGTCCTGACCGGCATCTTATACGTGCGGGCCATTGTCGGCGGCAGTCTATATACCATAGAGGCGGACCAGGTAGATGGGCAGGGGATTCTGCTGCTGGTCTTTTTAGGCCTGGCGACCCTGTCCTTAATAGCTGCCTGGCGCTGGGAGGGCATTGGCGGGCTAGTCTCCGTCGTCAGCGCTGTCGTCCTGGGTGCGTTGGTGTACAGCCTGGCTGACCATGACCGGCTGTTAATGGCCCTCTTCTACGGTTCACCATTTTTGGTAGCTGGCGTCTTATTCCTGGCTTGTTGGTGGCGCGCCAGGCGCAGCACGTAAAACGCCTTCGCTACATCCTGACCTGACAAAACGGGCGAAAAACATCGGCGACGGGCAATTGGGGGCGCAG
>CAYQYJ010000556.1:0-2609 GCA_964421605.1 uncultured Ardenticatenaceae bacterium
CCGATCCGGATCGCACCCACATCTTTTTCAGCGCCGGTTGCGCCGACTGCTGGCCGTACACAGAAGAAGTGCTCATTCCGGCGCTGCAAGCGCAAGGCGCAGCCGCCAACCCCGAAATCCACGACTACACCCGGTCGGAGGAACGTGAGCGCCTGCTAGATATAGCTGATTCGATAAATTTACCCCGTTCCATTGCCGATTCACTCTATGCCTTTGTGCCGACGGAAAAAGGCAAGCTTGTCATCCTGGGGCATGTGCCGCCGGATCTGATTCAAGAGGCAGTGACGTCACCTGATTTACCGACAAAGCTGGTACTATGGCAGCCGCAGATGCATGGCGAACCAACGGAGTACCGGCTGTGGGCCTGGGCGGGCGATGTGCAAAACTTCTCCATCAACACACCCTTTGCCGAGGCGCTGCCCCAGGCGCTGGCTGCCGCCGGGCCGCTGCCTATCGGGCTGGCCAACCTGGGGCAGTTGCTGCCGGCAGTTATCGTCACCGGGCTGGTGGACTCGGTTAATCCTTGCGCCTTTGCCGTCGTCCTGCTGCTGTTGGCATTTCTCTTCACACTGCGCCGGTCGCGCGGCTACATTCTGAAGCTGGGTTTTGTCTACGTCAGCATGATCTTTCTGGTTTACTTTGCTATTGGTTTGGGCATTTTACAGGCGGTACGCTTCTCCAATGAGCCACATTTTGTGGCTCGCGCCGGTTCGTGGCTGCTAATTGGTCTGGGCGTCATTAATCTGATTGAGTATTTCTTTCCCAACTTTCCCATCAAGCTACACATGCCCAAGATTGCCGGAGCCCGCGCCAATATGCTTATTAAGCAGGCAACCCTGCCCACGACGATGGCTGCCGGGCTGCTGGTGGGGCTTTGTACGTTCCCCTGTTCCGGCGGCATTTACGTGTCCATCATTACCCTGCTAAATACCAAAACCACACTGGCCTGGGGCATAACCTATCTGGCCCTGTATAACGTCATGTTTGTGCTGCCACTCATCATTATTTTGCTGGTAGTGGGTAATCGCATGGCGGCCAAGACCTGGGCGCGTTGGGAGCGGGAAAATGCACTGAAAATTCGATTGTGGTATGGCGTGATTATGGTAGCGCTGGGCGCAGCCATGCTGTTGTACGTAATCCCTTAAAGGAGTTTGTCATGAAAGAAAAAGTTCGTCGTAGAAAAGATGATCGTCAAACCAACCCAAAACGTAACTGGATTCCTATTGGACTGCTGATTGCCCTGGCGCTTCTGGTAGCTGTGAGTCTATATGGATATGCTGCTGGCACAGCCGCAGATACAGTCCCTTCAAACTATGCCTCGGAAGATGTGGCCAGGATTCGTCCTGTTTTTGCCGTCCATGAGATGAACGAAGGCCCGCCTATCCCCTTCTTGCCTGAAAACCAGCCCCAACCCAATATCCAGACGCCGGAAAAATCCTATGATTTTGGCGTTATTGGGCCGCAGGATGTGGTAGAGCGAGAATTTATCATTCGCAATACGGGTGAAGCGCCGCTGACTATCAGCCGGGCTTACACTACCTGCGGCTGCACCAGGGCCGAAATTTCGGCCAGCGTTATTCCGCCAGGGAAAGTGGCTACGGTTAAAGTTATCTTCGACGCGGGTTTTCATGACACGGCAGGACAAACGGTGCGCCGTGGCTTGATTATTGAGAACAATGACCCGGATCAATCGCAGTTGGAGATTTGGGTTCAGGCATCTGTGCGTTAGAAGTTCAACTTCTCCGAAGAAGTTGAACTTCTTGACTAAGGCAACATGAAGCATATGAAAAGGTATCAGGTTTTTTCGCTACTACTTGTGTTTTCACTTTTGGCGAGCGTGGTTTTGACGGGATGTGGTGGGCAGAAAGCGGTCGCTGCCCACAATCATCCCATGGCTTCCCTGGAGGATATGCCCACCGATGTGCAGCACTCTGGGCATAAAACGCAAGAAGCATACCAGTTTGCCGTCGCCAATCCAGAAGTTGCCCACGAAATCCCTTGCTACTGCGGCTGTGCCGGCATGGGACATACTTCCAGCTACGATTGCTACGTGGCTGGGGTTGACGAGACGGGGGTGACGCAGTTCGATAACCATGCCCAGTACTGCTCTATTTGCATAGACATCACCCAAGACACAATGCGAATGCTGGACGAAGGCAAAAGTACAGCCGAAATGTTTGCCCAAATTGAGGCGGATTATGCCCGTTTTGGCCCACCAACTGTAAAACCCGAGACTGGAGAATCGTCATGAAACGATGGCTAAGCTTGTTGGCGTTGGTCATAATGTTGGCAGCTTTGCTGAGTGCTTGCGGCGGCCAGCCACAAATTTCAGTTACAGACAACAATCTGGACCTGGGCAATGTTGTAAACGGCGACGTGATCACGCGCCAGGTAAGCATACAAAACAATGGGCAGGCGGATTTAATCATTGAAGCGGTTACAACTTCCTGTGGTTGTACACAGGCCACGGTAGAACCGATGACCATTCCAGCGGGCAGCAGCGGCGCGCTGTTCATCGAGTTTGACTCCGGCGCACATGGGCCAGAGCTAACCGGGCAGCTCATTCGCCAGGTGTTTATCGTCTCCAACGATCCCCAACAGCCGGAGAT
>CAYQYJ010000557.1:0-2598 GCA_964421605.1 uncultured Ardenticatenaceae bacterium
TGGAAAATGACAGCGACCCCGAAGGCGACCCGTTGGCCGCCGTTCTGGTGAGCGGCCCCGCCCACGGCGCGTTGGAACTCCAGGCAGATGGTTCCTTCACTTACACGCCTCACTCTGGTTATGCCGGCACAGACGCCTTCACCTACCAGGCCAGCGACGGCGACCAGTTAAGCAACGTGGTCACGGTTACGATCCTGATCACCGATCGCGTCTTTACCATCTATGCGCCAATGATATTACGGCCCTAGGGCGATGAAGAGGGAAAGACGGTCGTTTCTATAACCGAAACGACCGTCTTTCCAGGTTACGCAACCCATCGGCGTCCTCAGCTACGCCGCCGACAACGCCCTTACCCTGGTGGGCGCTGCCGCCCTCGGGCCCGCTGTCGTCACCGCCGAATTCAAGATCAACTACCTCCGCCCGGCCCTTGGCGATGCCATTATTGTCCGCGCTCAGGTGGTGTATGCCGGCAAAACCCAGGCCATCTGCCGCTGTGACCTGTTCGTCTCCCGCGCCGACCGCGAAACCCTTTGCACCGTAGCCCAGGGAACCATCACCCGCCTCAGCCAGCCCCCTGTATAGTCAGCCAGCCAAAATAGTGAAAGGGGGAGATTCGTTCAAATTGAGAATTACCGGCGAAAATTCTGCCCTATTTGTGTGCAGGGGGACAGTCTGATATAATCATAGACAAACCTCGACCCGCCTGGTCGAGGTTTTTGCATGTTTAACTATTCACTGGCCTCTCTCCACTGCTCACTGTCCACTCCCGAAGGAGATATATGCTCACCAAACGCACTAATTTGCGTAATATCGCCATCATTGCCCATGTAGACCACGGCAAAACCACCCTGGTAGATGGCTTGCTGCGCCAGGCGCGTGTCTTTCGCAGCAACCAGCAGGTTGCCGAGCGCGTCATGGACTCCAACGACCTGGAGCGCGAGCGCGGCATCACCATTCTGGCGAAAAACACGGCCATCACGATTGACGACCCTCTCACCGGCGAGCGCGTCAAAATCAATATTGTGGACACCCCCGGCCACGCCGACTTTGGCGGCGAAGTGGAGCGCGTCATGAACATGGTGGACGGCGTGCTGCTGCTGGTAGACGCCGCCGAGGGCCCCATGCCCCAGACCCGCTTTGTGCTGAAGAAAGCGTTGGAAATGGGCCACCGCGCCATTGTCGTTATTAACAAAGTAGACCGCCGCGATGCGGGCCCGGAGCGCGTCCTCAACGAAACCTTCGACCTGTTCGTGGAATTAGGCGCAACCGATGAGCAGGCTGACTTTCCCGTTGTTTACGCCATTGCCACCAAAGGACAGGCTGGCCTGACGCCCGACATGGGCCCCGATTTGCAGCCGCTGTTTGAAACAATTTTGCGCCGGGTTCCCCCGCCCGAAGTGGACGTAGACGCGCCGCTGCAAATATTGGTGACGACGCTGGCGTATGATCAATATCGCGGTTTGACGGCGATTGGGCGGATTTTTGCCGGCACGCTCCACCTCGATCAGCCTCTAGCCCGCATCACCCGCAGCGGCGAGGTCGTGCCCGAACGCGCCCGTTACCTCTTTGTCCACGAAGGCCTGGATCGGGTGGAAGTGGAAGAAGCCAGCGCCGGCGAAATCATCGCCATTGCCGGTCTGGAAGGGATAGCCATTGGCGAAACGTTGGCTGACCCTGACAACCCGCAACCGCTGCCCATGATCGAAGTCGAAGAGCCGACGGTGCGCATGAGCTTCAGCATCAACAACTCCCCCTTTGCCGGCAAAGAAGGACGTTGGGTCACCTCCCGCCACTTGCGCGCCCGCCTTTACGATGAACTGCGGCACAATGTCGCTCTGCGTGTGGAAGAAACAGACAGCGCCGACACCTTCACCGTTTCCGGGCGCGGCGAACTCCACCTGGCTATCCTCATCGAAACGATGCGCCGCGAAGGATACGAATTTCAAGTTTCTCGCCCCGAAGTGATTTTCCACGATGGGCCAGACGGCGAAAAGCACGAACCGTTTGAAGAAGTCCACATTGACACCAGCCCGGACACGGTGGGCACGGTGGTGGAGATGCTGGGCAAGCGGCGCGGCGACCTGCTGAACATGGAGGACATGGACAACGGCTCCATCCACCTGACCTACATTGTGCCCACCCGTGGCCTGCTTGGCTTCCGCTACCAGTTCCTCACCGCCACTCGCGGCATGGGCGTCATGCACACCATCTTCCACGGCTATGGCCCCCTGGCTGGTGAAATCCCTTCCCGCTCGCGCGGCTCCCTGGTTGCCTGGGAAATGGGCACAACCAACACCTACGGCTTAAAGAACGCCGAGCCGCGCGGCACGCTGTTTCTGGGCCCAGGCGTCGAAGTCTACCAGGGCATGGTCGTAGGCGAACACCAGCGCCCCGGCGATCTGGACGTGAACGTGTGCAAAGCCAAGCACCTGACCAACATGCGCCAATCCATCCGCGACATTGACGTGCGCCTCACCCCGCCGCGGCAAATGAGCCTGGATGAAGCCATTGAATATCTGGCTGAAGATGAACTGCTGGAAGTGACCCCCGCCAGCCTGCGCATCCGCAAGCGCATCCTGGACATGCACATCCGCGCCC
>CAYQYJ010000558.1:0-2597 GCA_964421605.1 uncultured Ardenticatenaceae bacterium
CCTACAGGGCAAAAGGAAATCAAGATCATGGCTACTTCTGATACCTCCAAGAAACAAATCGCTCTCGTCGTTTACCCTGGGTTTTCGCTGCTAGAACTTGTCGCCGCCCACCACGTCTGGCTCAGCGCCACGATGATGTCCAATTATGAAACGGTCGTCGTCGGACCAACGACTGACTTCATTCCTTCCAGCACGCCGCTGGCTATGCGCCCGCAAAAGACGTTCGCCGACGTACCGCAGCCGTATGCGCTGCTGGTCGTAGGTGGCGGGGAGGCTGCGGTTCAGGCGGCGCAAGATACGGCGCTGGTGGGGTACGTGCGCCGGGCGGCGGCTACGGCGGCGTGGGTGGGTTCTTTCAGCACGGGCGCGTTGATATTGGGCGCGGCGGGTTTGCTGCAAGGCAAACAGGCTACTACCCATGCGGCTTACGCCGGTCACCTGGCGCAGTGGGGGGCGCGCTACGTGCGCCAGCCCTGGGTGGAAGATGCCGGCATTATTACGGGCGCGGGCGCGGCGGCGGCGGTGGATATGTCGCTGCTGCTGCTCTCCCGCCTGCGCAGTGAAAAGACGGCGCGGCAGGTGCAAATTATGGCGGAGTGGGATCCCCATCCCCCGTTTGGCAGTCTCAACGGGCACCACGCTTATGGCGCGTCGCCGGCTGGCGCGGCGACTGAAGCCGTCAAACCGATTGCGCTGGTCATCTACGAAGGGTTGACGGTGTTTGACCTGGCGGGACCGCTGGAATTGATGACGGCTTTGTCCCGCCTGCGCCCGGAATTCCAGCCGGTCGTGGTTGCCGAAACGGTGACCCCTGTTACCAGCGATGGCCGCCTGACGTTTATGCCGAACAAGCGGTTTGACGAGCTACCGCAGCCGCACGCGCTGATTGTGCCCGGCGGCGGCACGCCTACGCTGCGGGCTATGAGTAATCCGGCTATTCGCCGCTATATCCAGACGGCGCACCAGACGACGGCGTTTACGGCTTCGGTGTGTACGGGGGCGCTGTTGTTGGCGTCGGTGGGTTTGCTGCAAGGGCGCGACGCGACGACGCATTGGGGGTATACGAGTTATCTGCCGGCATTTGGCGCGCGCTACCGCCAGGAGCGGTGGGTGCAGTCGGGTAAGATTATCAATTCGGCGGGGGTTTCTGCCGGCATTGACATGGCTCTGCACCTGATCGCCCAGCTTGCCGGCGAGGAAACGGCGCGCCAGGCGCAGTTTGCCGTGCACTACGACCCTGCGCCCCCGTTTGGCGGTATTGACTATGATCGCTTGCCGGCAGCCTTCAAGCTGCTGCAAACAGCCATGCGCGTTCAGGTCCCGTTCTACACGCGCAAACCGAAACAGATGTTGCGCCTGGCGCAACAGGAGCGATGAAAGTTTTCCACGAATCCTTCGACGATGCTCAGGACAGGTCACACGAATTTTTTCTTTGCGCCCTCCGCGTCTCCGCGTGAGGAGGTCGGGCAGGGATGCCCAACCTACGTTATTTTCGGTCGTTGTAGCCCGATTTTCCAAAATCGGGCGTATTAAGGAGGAAAATTAACATGAGCCGGTTCAAGCAAATTACCAGACGAGTTGGTCGTTGGGTCAAGTATGCGGCGGCAGCCGTGGCGGTGGTTCTGATTATAACGGCCAGCAGCGGGGCCATCGCGCGGGCTAACCTGCGCCAGAAATATCCGCCGTTGGGGCAAATGGTAGACGTAGGGGGTTATCAGATGCACCTCTACTGCCAGGGGGAAGGCAGCCCCACGGTCATTTTGGAAGCTGGACAAGGGAATATGGGTTTGATCTGGGCCCAGGTGCAGCCGGAAGCGGCGCGCAGCACGCGCGTCTGCGCTTATGACCGCGCCGGGTTGGGTTGGAGTGAACTGGGGCCCGCGCCGCGCACGGCGAGCCAGGTGGTGACGGAGCTGCGTACCCTGTTAGCTGAGGGTCAGGTTGACGGCCCTTATGTGTTAGTGGCCCATTCCGTCGGCGGCCTGTTCACCCGCCTGTACGCGCACCAATATCCACAAGAAGTGGTGGGGATGGTGCTGTTGGACGCTGTGCATGAGGATCGGCTGGCGCGCGGCCCGGCTGAGGAAGCGAAAATGTTGCGGGAGATCATCCAGGTGATGCCCTTGCTGTATGGCGTGCAGAAAGCGTGGACGGTTACGGGTATTCCTGCCCTGCTGCCGGCATCTGTGGACAACAGCCTGTCCTTGCCGCCAGGCACGATGCGCATGTATCAGAGTGTCATGAAGGCGCATCCCCGTTATGTCAGCGGCGTCTCCGCCGAGGTGGCGGCGCTGGAGGATTATTACACCGAAGTCAGCGCTGCCGGCATCAGCGATTTGGGCGACTTGCCGTTGATTGTGATCAGCCATGGAGAGCCTGTGGCTTATGCCGGCGTTCCCCCCGAAACCAATCAACTTTTCGAGACAGCCTGGCAGCAGTTTCAAGCAGAGTTAGCCGCCCAATCCACCCGAGGCCAGCTCATCATCGCTGCCCACAGCGGTCATAACATTCAACTGGAGCAGCCAGAGTTGGTGGTTGAGGCTATTGTGGAAGTGGTGGGGGCGGCGCGGCGGCAAATGCCGGCAGCCAGCCGCTAA
>CAYQYJ010000559.1:0-2583 GCA_964421605.1 uncultured Ardenticatenaceae bacterium
GCCCATAAAAATGGGTGTCAGCCCCGCCGCCGGCGGGGCTGACACCCACCACAATTAAGTGTAGCGCTACCGGTTGGAGAGCGGGCTATCCAGGTAGCTAACCGACCCCCGCCGCCCGCACGACTTCGCCGCTGCCTTCGTTTTTAACCACTGCCGGCAGCTTCACTTTACTCTGCTCGCCGCTTTCCACCCCCACCGTAAAAGGCGCGCCAATGGCTTCTAGCAAAGCCGCGTCTAAAACCTCATCCAGGTGGCTGACCGTAATTAGATTCAGGTCGCTCCTGATCCGCTCTGGCAGGTCGGGGATGTTTTTGGCGTTTTCTTTGGGCAGCAAGACGGTCTTAATGCCTGCCCGATGCGCGGCGATGGTTTTCGATTTCAAGCCGCCAATTGCCAGCACCTTGCCACGCAAGGTTACCTCCCCCGTCATAGCCACATCGCGGCGCACCGGGCGGCGGGTAAGGGCGGAAATGATGGCTGTAGCCAGGGCAATGCCCGCGCTGGGGCCATCTTTGGGCGTGGCCCCTGCCGGCACGTGAATGTGAATGTTAATTTTGTCAAACACACCCGGTTCCAGACCTAACTGGCGCGCATTGGCGCGGGCATAAGTCAGCGCCGCCTGCGCCGACTCCTGCATCACCTCGCCCAACGAACCGGTCAACGTCACCCGCCCATTCCCTTCCATCAGGCTGACCTCAATGGACAGCACATCCCCACCAAAACCGCTTACCGCCAGCCCTGTGGAGACGCCAACTTCGTCGTTTTCCTCAGCCACGCCATAGGTAAACTTGTCCGGCCCCAACAAATCCGTCACGTCTGCTTCTTCGATCACAAAAGGTCCTGGTTGGTCGCCAGCTACCTTCACCGCCAGTTTGCGGGCAATGGTGCCAATGTTGCGCTCGAACTGGCGCACGCCTGCCTCGTGCGTGTAATGGCGCACGATTTTGCGCAGCGCCTCGTCGGTGATAGTCACGGCAACGTTGTGAATGCCGTTCGCTTCCTTTTGCTTGCGGATCAGGTAGTCGCGGGCAATGCACAGCTTTTCATCCTCAATGTAACCAGCCATGTTGATGCTTTCCATGCGGTCAAAGAGAGGGGCGGGGATGGTGCTGGTGGTGTTGGAGGTGGTGATGAAGATCACCTGGCTCAAATCTACAGGCACTTCCATGTAATGATCCGTGAAGGAGTGGTTCTGCTCCGGATCAAGCACCTCCAGCAGAGCGGAACTGGGGTCGCCGCGCCAATCGGAGCCGACTTTGTCAATTTCATCCAGCACAATCACCGGGTTGCGCGTTTTAGCGTCGCGCAAGGCGCGAATGATGCGCCCCGGAATTGCGCCAATGTACGTGCGGCGATGCCCGCGAATTTCAGCCTCGTCGCGCACGCCGCCCAGGCTGATGCGCACCATTTTGCGCCCCATAGCGCGAGCCACGGAGGTGGCAATGGACGTTTTGCCCACGCCTGGGGGCCCATTGAGGTTGATGATTGCCCCTTTCATATTGGATCCCGCCAGTTTGCGCACCGCCACATACTCCACTATTCGGTCTTTAACGTCTTCCAGACCGTAATGATCTTCATCTAAAACCTGGCGCACGTGGTCGGTGTTCATGTTATCTTCCGTGAGCGTGTTCCAGGGAATCTCGATCATCCATTCCAGGTAGGTGCGAATAACGCTGGCTTCAGCGCTGTGCTGCCCCTGGCGTTCCAGCCGTTTCAACTCTTCCATCGCCCGCTTGTGCACTTCTTCGGGCATGTGGGCGTCTTCAATTTTACTCCGCAGTTCCTCAATCAGGTTTTCTTCGTCTTCGCCCAACTCTTTGCGAATAGACTTCATCTGTTCGCGCAGCATATAATCCCGCTGCGCTTTATCGGCGTTCTGGCGGGCGTCCTGCTGGATGGAATGTTTCACTTCCGCAATGCGAATCTCCTGCATCAGATGGGTCAACATTATTTGCAGCCGCTCGGTGCCGTTGGTGTTGGTGAGCAGTTGCAGTTGGAGTTCAAAGGGAAGGTTGAGCAGCCCGGCCAGGTAGTCGGCCAGTTCGCCTGAGGTCGTTTTGGTGCGCATGGCGTTGAGTACCTGGCGGTTTACTTCGCCCAGCAGTTCGGCGTATTGTTCCAGATGGGCAATCGCTTCGGCCATCAGTTCCAGATCGGCGGTGTCGCGGGTGTCCGTAATTTCGGCATAAATGCCGGCAAGATACGGCTCGCTGCTGGTAATATCTACCAACCGCACCCGCCGCTGTAACTCAGCCAGCATTTGCACGCCCACTTGTGGCGCGCGCATCACGTCGCGTACGTTTGCCAACACTCCCACAGGGGCCAGGTCAGCCATATCAGGGTCTTCCACGTCGGCGCTGTACTGCACCAGAATCAGTATCTGACCATCATCCTGCGTGGCAGCCTGCGCCGCCGCCAGCGAACTGCGGCGACCAATAGAGATCGTGGTGGTGATGCCGGGGAACAGCGCGCCGCCACGTAAAGGGACAATCGGAACCAAATTCGGCGATGAGTTCATCAAATAATCTCCTTATATTCTGAACAAGTGTATCTTAGCCCTCGCCAGGAAAAGAGACAATAGAA
>CAYQYJ010000560.1:0-2580 GCA_964421605.1 uncultured Ardenticatenaceae bacterium
TCTTGAGAAGCGTATGGTCGTTTTCTCCCAGGTCTATGCGAAATAGTTTCGGGGTGTGCTGGCCCCCTGCCCTACTCTGGTTCTAACCGCTCCCCCTGCGCAGATAGAACCACCATATTATGTGGTCCGGCCAGGGCTAGATACCCTTGCTGCAGCAAAATATCAATCTGGAACAGCACATCCTTCCGCTTATGCCCACGCAGTTGCCCATATTCAGGGTAACCCGTATCCTGCCACGACCTGGCCGCCACCAACATTTTTGCCAGGCTGCTGCGAGAAAAGCGTCCTGGATAGTTGCGTACAACCGCCAGGACAACTTGTTGGAGGGGAGTGAGTTGTTCTGAGGGAATGGGCGATCCTGCCATATGCAGTACAAATCAAACCTACGCACAGAACCAATCAAAACGGAAGCTCATCGCCGGTGGCGCCCGTCACACGCCGATACCAATCCTTGAGCCATTCCATCGCGTGCTCAAACTTATTACCAGGCAACTGCTTATAGCTGGGAATACCATATTCACGGTAGAGTTGGCCGTATACGGCTCCGTATTCATTTCTTTTCGTCTTCTTCCCGATCTCCATGGCTATTGCCTTGACAGCCTGACTGATTTGCATAGCTTGATCAGGCGTAATAAACCGGCCTGGGTCCCCCAGCGTAGCCTCAATCTCCTCTAGCCGCTTGTCATGGTTAAGCAGTTTTGTCGTATGGGTTTCTAACTGCGCCTCTAATAGAAGCTGTTGGCGAGCCATTTTCAGAATTGCGGCGGCTATTTTATAGGCTTGGGCCGCTGGCGTATCGTTGGCTAACAGTTCCTCAAAGGTCGGGTCAGCAGTTAAACGACCTTCCTGAAAAGCCTCCGCCAAGACCTGGTAACAGCGTTCCTGGTATAGGATGACCCGTTCTCTAAGTTCTGGCTTGACTCTGGCAGCAGAAATGCCAAAAAGGAACCCGTTCAGGTAATCGAGCGGCAAACAGAGCATATTGGGATTGCCGCCTTTTTGTGCTTCTTCGGGGTTTGTTGCCGTAATGGCAATAAACGTAGCCCACTTAGTCAAAACAGGGTCACGGTGAATGCGTCGTGTTTGCGCCGACCAATCCAGGCCCAAATACTCGCAAATAGGGCGTATTGGAACGTAGATTTTTCGTTCGTTCTGTAACTGAATCAACACAGCCGTGATTTCATCATCGTAAAAAAATACCTGTTTTTGTTCTACAGGCACAAGAGGTTTTGATTCACTCATCAATCTATACTCCATAAATACACATCATCAATAGACAAGGGCAACCGAAAACTCAGACAGGGATAAGGCGCTGGATAACGGAGCGTTGGCCCTACCCGCTATCTGGATCGTACCGGTGGCGCACTTCCTCTGTGACTGGCGGCTTTTCTCCCTGACTAACCGCTTCAATACCCATGTCAGTAAACCAGCGCACCAGATCATTCTGCGACAAACCGAGCTTGTTGGCTATTTGCTCAATACGTTCCAGTTGATCAGGGCGAAACGTAAATGAGCGTCGCATATATTGTCCCGCCAGGCTGGCTTTCTTTCCCGTTACTTGCGCCGTTTGGCGGCGATCAGTCTGGTTTTCTTCCAGGGCGCTGCGATAGAGCCGGTCGCTCCGGCGGCTGCGGCTTTTAGCCCCCTGGCGGGAAGGGCCTGGCGCAGCAGGCTTGTTCACGCTCTCAAAATCTTCAAACAGATCTTGTAAACCACCCTCTGGCGTTTTGCTCTGACTCATGAGGCATAAATCCTATCAACCAGACTCTGATAAGCGTCTGCCGGCACAGAATCTGGCTGGTATTCAAAAATCGTCTGACCATCCACGGCGGGAGCCTGCTCGAAGACGGTCGAACGCGGAATGGGATTGGCAACGCTCCCCTTCCCATAATGCCTGGTTAACGTACTCAGCACGGAGCGAGCAATGGTCAGGCGCTGATCATAAAACGTGGGCAAAATACAGGCAATCTTGATGTCAATGCCGTACGCCTGCGCCTCCAGTATATCATTAGTATGGCGGGCTGTGCCGACTTCGCCTAAGAAATCCGTTTTTACAGGCACAATGGCTTCATCCGCTAACTTGTACACGGCATCGGAAAACGCATCCAGTGTTGGCGGGCAATCAATAATGATATAAGTGAACAACTGCCGCACAAAGCCTAACTTCTGTTCCAGCACATCTTCGACAGAGACCGACCGCCGCCCGCCTATGGCCGCCTTAATCATAAGTTCGCTTTTAGCGTCCGCCAATGAGTCGCTGGAAGGAATAACAAAGAGGTTAGGACGCGGGAATCCCTCGCTGGCGCGATTGGCGGAGATGACGCAATCCTTGAAACTGCACCGGTCCAACAATAAGTCCGCCAGGTCAAATTCGCGCGGCTGCAACTTGAGCGATGTAGAGACGTTGCCCTGGGGGTCGAAGTCAATAATCAGAACACGTCCGCCTTCGGCCTCAACCTTACGCGCCAGCCCATGGGCCAGACTAATAGCCGTAGTCGTTTTTCCGACGCCGCCTTTGCGGTTGACGACTGCAAAAATGCGACCTGAATTCCTGCTCATTTATGCACTCCTTCGAAAATT
>CAYQYJ010000561.1:0-2578 GCA_964421605.1 uncultured Ardenticatenaceae bacterium
AAATTGCCCTAAAAATCGGTGTCAGCCCCGCCGCAGGCGGGGCTGACACCCACCAAGGTTAAGCGCTACCTGGCGATGAAAGGGGCAAATTCATTCAACCTGAGAAGTCAAACAGCGCGGGTTGACAGGGGACGACATTTCTGTAAAATAAAGCGCAAATATCCCCCCCAGGGGGGTGGGTTAGTAAAGGACAGATGCACCATGAACGATGAAACACGCCAGACTATCGCCCGCCGGCTGGCAATTGCCTCCGGTCATTTGAAAGGTATTGAACGCATGGTGGCTGAAGATACCTACTGTATTGACGTGATTCGCCAGATTCAGGCTGTGCAGGCTGCCCTGAACAAAGTCAACACCCTCCTGCTGGAAAATCATTTGCGCACGTGCGTCACCACCGCCATTCAAGGCGACGACCCTGAAGAGCGGGAACGTATGTTGTCCGAAGTGACCAGCGTTTTCAGCGTGACGCAGTCGAAGTAATCGGAAATTTATCGGAGGCGTTATCTATGACGAGCAAAACCTTCCTGGTGCCGGCCATTCATTGTGGTCACTGCACCCATACGATTGAGATGGAATTAGGCGAACTGGCGGGCGTGCAAAGCGTCAAAGCCGAGCAAGAAACGCGCCAGGTAACCGTATCCTGGCAAGAACCCGCCACCTGGGAACAAATCAATGCCCTGCTGCACGAAATCAACTACCCGCCGGCGGATTTGATTCAGATTGCCTGAGTGAATGAGTTTTAGCTAAAAAGTAATACAGGCGCGCCAACGGGATAGTGGCGCGCCTGTGCGTGTTGGGTACAATCGCACGCACGATGGCACGGAAGCGTGCGTCGCGCCTGAAGTGAAGTCAACAGAAAAAAAGAAGGGAGAAGTTTAATGGCACAAAGAACCAGTCCGCGCCGCGTGGTGGCGCAGCCGCAAGCAGAGCGCAGCAACCGCCGTACCTACATTATTGGCGGCGTCGTTGCTGTTGGCGTGATCGCCCTGCTCGCTTTGTTGGTTTTGTCTTTGCAAGAACCCGCCCCCATTGACGGGGTTGTTAACCTGGGACAAGTACCGCGAGGCCACGACGATAGCGCCACCTATGAGGATACAGGGCTGCCGCCGGCGGGCGGCCTTCACGCCAACAACTGGCAAAACTGTGGCATCTATGACGCTCCCATCAACAGCGCCAATGCCGTGCATTCCCTCGAACACGGCGCAGTCTGGTTAACCTACAACCCGGATTTGCCGGCAGATGATGTAGAGGAACTAAAAGATTACGCTCGCGGCGAGACCTATGTGCTCATGAGTCCTTTTCCCAACCAGACTTCACCCGTCGTCCTGTCTGCCTGGGGGCTGCAATTGCAGCTAGACAGCGTTAGCGACCGGCGTATTCAGAGCTTCCTGGATCGCTACATTCAGGGCCCGCAAACGCCAGAGCTTGGCGCCAGTTGCGGCGGTCCCAGCGCCGTGGGAAATCCCACGGGCTAAATCAAACGTAACAGGGCACGGGGAATCCGGTGTCGCCAGCTTCTTCCGCCACCCGCGCCAGCCAGCTATCAGCCTGGGGCGTGCATCTGTTTACCGCCAGCGGCGTTGTCTGGGGGTTCTTAGCCATGCTGGCTATTGTGCAGGAGCGCTGGATTCTGGCGCTGCTGTGGATGGGGGCGGCCACGGTGGTGGATGCTTCTGATGGCACGTTGGCGCGCCGCTTTCGCGTCAAAGAGGTGCTGCCTGGATTTGACGGGGAACTGTTGGACAATATGGTGGATTATTTCACTTACGTGATTGTGCCGGCAATGTTCTTCTACCAGGCGCAGCTTTTTCCACCCTCCCTGGCCCTGATTGGCGTCATCGTCGTCGTCCTGGCTTCTGCCTACCAGTTTGCCCAGGCTGACGCCAAAACAGACGATTACTATTTCAAAGGCTTCCCTTCCTATTGGAATGTCGTCGCCTTTTATCTGTTTATGCTGGGCCTGCCTCTCTGGCTCAATTTTGTGCTGGTGATTTTGCTAGGCGCGCTGGTGTTTGTGCCCATCAAATACGTTTACCATTCGCGTACCACCGCCTTTCGCCGCCTGACCATGCTGCTGACGCTGTTATGGGGCGGGGCAGTGGTCGCCCTGCTGTCTTTATATCCCCAACACCCCTCCTGGCTGGCGTGGGCGTCGCTGCTGTATCTGGTGTATTATGCCGGCATCAGCCTCTACCTCATGCGGCGCTCCTCCCGCCCTGCTCCTCTTTTGTAACTACCCGGCCCCTCTAAAATTTTACACTGACAAAGTGGGTGAAAAATATCGGTGAGGGGCAATTTTTGGCGCATACGCGCCAAAAATTGCCCCTAAAAATGGGTGTCAGCCCCGCCGCAGGCGGGGCTGACACCTACCGCGATTTTCCTGAGCCAATCCTTATAGACTGAAATCTGGCTGGCGCTGTTTTGCCTGATGTCAGGTAGTTTACACGCCTGGCTACAACTGCTATACTGTCCTTATAGTACGGGTGGCCTATACTTAAAGGAAAGGCGGTATGCCGTGTCGGCTTGAAATAAGGATAACGTCATGGTCCTCTTGCGCATTTCTCTATTTGGCAAATTT
>CAYQYJ010000562.1:0-2569 GCA_964421605.1 uncultured Ardenticatenaceae bacterium
CTCTCCGGCTGGCCGACCGGGGGGGCTTATATTTTTTACCGCAAAGCGCGCAAAGGGTTCGTTCGCCCAGGGTTTTTCCAAAGCCGCTCAATTGTCATTCTGAGGCTGCAGGCCGAAGAATCCCAACGGCGCTGGCAAAACAAAGGCTCTGGTTTGCTCAGTAGCGTGGGATGCTTCGCTTCGCTCAGCATGACAAGTGGATTGCCTTGTTTATGGGGCAATCCACAAGTAACATGACTTTGGAAAGACCCTGGTGTTGAAAGGGGTCTGGTAGGGGGAGATTGAGTATAATGGCGGCGCTGGCAGCGTGCGAGAGGCGTAGGCACGATACACGCCAGTGGAAACAGGTATGAACGAACCCCCTCCGATTGTTTTTGGCGTGGCTGGCGGCACGGCTTCGGGCAAGACTACCATTGCCCGCTCTATTCTGGCAGCCATTGGCGCTGACCACATCGCTTATTTGCCCCACGACGCTTACTACCGGGACATGCCGCACCTGGCGCTGGCGGAACGGATTCAGCAGAATTACGATCACCCCGATTCGTTGGAAACGGAGCTGCTTATCCAGCACGTGCAGCAGTTATTGCGCTGGCAGCCGGTGCATATTCCTGTTTATGACTTTGCGCAGTATCGCCGCGCGCAGCAGACGACGTTGGTGGAACCCGCGCCCGTCATTTTGATAGACGGCATTTTGATTTTTACGAACAAAGATCTGCGCCAGTTGATGGACGTGAAGATTTATGTGGACACGGATGCCGACGTGCGTTTTATCCGCCGCATGAAGCGGGACATGGAAGAAAGAGGGCGTTCGTTGGAGTCGGTAGTCAGCCAATATTTGCGCGAGGTGCGGTTGATGCACCTGGAATTTGTGGAGCCGAGCAAGCGGTATGCGGACGTGATTATCCCGGAAGGGGGGTTGAATCGAGTGGCGACGGATATGGTGGTGTCGCGGCTGCAGGCGCTGCTGCAAGCGCGGCAAAGGAAGGGGTGAGGGTTTTAGCCACGAATTGCACGAATTTATTCTCGGCGTCTTCTGCGTGAGGCTATTTACGAAGGATGGGCGGGTTGCCAACCCGCCCTATGGAGTTCGTAGCCCGATTTTCCAAAATCGGGTGGGCGATTTTGGAAAATCGCCCTACATTTACGAAGGAGCGATGGGTTTCATGTCTCAGGAAGGGGTTCGGATTCATGCGACGGCTGAGGTGTCGCCGCAGGCGCGGATTGGGGCCGGCACGCAAATCTGGCACCAGGCGCAGGTGCGGGAGCGGGCGGTGATTGGGCGGAATTGCATTTTGGGCAAGGGCGTCTACGTGGATTTTGACGTGACGCTGGGGGATAACTGTAAGCTACAAAATGGCGTGTATGTCTATCACCCGGCTACGGTGGAAGCGGGCGTGTTTTTTGGGCCGGGGGTGATTGTGACGAACGATAAACGCCCGCGCGCGGTCAATCCGGATATGACGTTGAAGACGGATGCCGATTGGGAGGCGTCGCCCGTGTGGGTGGGGCGGGGGGCTTCTTTGGGCGCGGGGGCGATTTTGCTGCCGGGGGTGCGCGTGGGGCGGTGGGCGATGGTGGGGGCGGGGGCGGTGGTGACGCGGGATGTGCCTGATTATGGTCTGGTGGCGGGGAATCCGGCGCGCTTGATTGGGTATGTTTGCCGTTGCGGCGCGCGCCTGGCACAGCAGGGGGGGAATTATGTTTGCGCTGCTTGTGGGGTGGAAGTGGTCATTGCTGGGGACGGTGGGTGAAAATGGAGCGGAGGGACAAACTAACAGTTTGTCCTACCTGTCATTGACTGTTGGCGAAGGACGCGGCAGGATAGATGAATGTCGGGCAGGGATGCCTAACCTACGTGGCCGGCTGCCGCTGGCCTACCAGGGAATGGGGGCGCGGTCGCGGAAGTATTGTCCGGTGGGGCCGTTGTCGGGCAAGAGGGCCAGCCAGACGGCGGTGTCCGCGCCTTGGGCCACGGAGCGGGGCGCGCCGCGACCGCCCATGTCGGTGCGCACCCAACCAGGGCACATGGCGTTGACCAGAATGCCCATGCCTCTGACCTCCTCAGCCAGGATGCGGGTGTGCAGGTTCAGGGCGATTTTGGAGAGGCGGTAAGCCGGGTAGCTGGGACCCAGGTTGCCCAAGTCGCCTATGCTGCTGGAAACGTTGACGATGCGCCCGTGTCCTGACCGCTGGAGTAAGGGGAGTAACGCCTGGTACAGCATCAAGGGACCATAGGCGTTCACTTCCAGGGTGCGGCGCATCACGTCCATGTTTACGGTGAGCAGGCTGTGGCGGTCGTCTATGAAGATGCCGGCATTGTTCACCAATATATGCAGCCGGCCATAGGTTTCCCGCACGAACGCCGCCAGGCGGGCGATGCTATCCGCATCGGTCACGTCCAATGGGTGAAAGGCCACGTCCAGCCCGGCGGCAGCCAGCTTTTGCTGCGCCGCCTGTCCTTTCGCTTCATCGCGGCTGGTGAGGATGACGTGAACCGACTGCTGCGCCAGTTGCCGGCAAATCTCCAGCCCAATGCCGCGATTGGCGCCCGTGACTACCGCAATTTTCT
>CAYQYJ010000563.1:0-2567 GCA_964421605.1 uncultured Ardenticatenaceae bacterium
AAGACAAAACCCAACGACCAGAGCGTGACGGCATTTTTAGACAGCTTGGCTGACGAACGCAAGCGACAGGATTGTTATACCCTTCTGACACTCATGCAAGAAGTCACCCAGGCTGAACCGAAAATGTGGGGAGACAGCATCGTTGGGTTTGGCAGTTATGATTATAAATATCCGACAGGCAACACCGGAACGTGGTTCCTGGCTGGCTTTGCGCCGCGCAAACAAAACCTGACCCTGTACATCATGTCCGGGTTCGACGAGTACGACGCGCTAATGGACAAACTGGGCAAGCACACCACCGGCAAAGCGTGCCTGTACATCAAGCGCCTGTCCGACGTCAATCTGGACGCCCTGCGCGAATTGGTTCAGCGCTCCATTGCCCACATGCGCCAGGCCAGCTATGTCCAGCAAATCCATGTTTGAAACGCTGTTCGCCTATCATTGGCACACCAACCGCCGGCTGCTCGAATGCGCCGCGCAGTTGGCAGAAGCCGACTACCGCCAACATCCAGGTTACGGCCATGGCGCCGTCCACGACTTGCTTTTTCACATCCTGCGCACCGACTATGGCTGGCGGCGGGCGCTGGAAACAGAACAGCAGGTCGCGCCCCTGCTGCCGGCAGATTACGCCGACCTGGCGGCGCTGCAAGCGGGTTTTGCCAGCGAACAACAGGCGTGGGACTCCCTGCTGGCGTCGTGGGATGATGACACGGTAATGGGCGACATCTCCCTGACCACCCGCCGCGGCGACGTATTCCCCACGGCGCGCTGGCGCGTGCTGCAGCACGTCATTTTGCATGGAATGCAGCACCACAGTGAACTGGCGCAGTTGCTCACAGCCTCCGGTCACTCCCCAGGCGACCTGGATTTCATCTTCTTTGGCTAAACGCATGGTCACAAACAAAACAACGGCGCGCCGCGCCGCGCTGGCCCGGCTGCGCCACCTCATCCTGGATATGGATGGCGTCTTGTGGCGGGGCGACACGCCCATGCCTGGGCTGACTGATTTTTTTACCTTGATGCGCCGGCTGGACATTGGCGTGATGCTGGCTACCAATAACGCCACCAAAACGGTGGACAATTACGTGGCGCGGCTGGCGGGGTTTGGCGTAAACATCCCGGCAGCGCGCGTCATCACGTCGGCGACAGCTACCGCCAGCTATTTGCAGACGCGCTACCCGCCCACCACGCCCTTATACGTTGTAGGCGAACCAGGTCTGCGCCAGATTCTCGAGGAGCATGGCTTTACCATTGCCAACCAGACCAACGGCAGCGGTCTGCCCGCTGAAATGGCAGTTCAGCCAGCCGCCGTCGTCGCCGGACTGGATCGCCACTTAACTTACCAACGGCTGGCGGCAGCCGCGCTGCACATCCAACGCGGGGCGGCGTTCTTCGGCACCAATCCCGACGTATCGCTGCCGCATGAGTTGGGGGAACTGCCAGGGGCAGGCGCCATTCTGGCGGCGCTGCAAGCGACGACGGGCGTGGCGCCCCTCATTATTGGCAAACCAGGTCCGATTATGTTTCAGGAGGCGCTGCGCCGCCTGGGGGCTGCGCCAGAGACGGCGGCGATGGTGGGCGACCGGCTGGAGACGGATGTGGTGGGGGGGAAGAATGCCGGCATCCCCACCATCCTCCTCCTCAGCGGCGTCACCCAACCGGATGACCTGGCGCACAGCCCCGTGCAGCCCGATTTTGTCTTTGCCGACATTGACGCCCTGGCAGAGGCCCTGATTGCCGCCAGGAAGCAATCCAGCCATGAATGACCAACCCATTCCTCTTAACCCACCCCCAGCCGCAGCCCCGATCAATCTGTACGACCTGAGCCTGGAGGAATTGACCGCCTATCTGGCAAAGTGGGGGCAGCCTAAATTTCGGGCGCAGCAAATTTGGGAGTGGTTGTACCAACGTTTTGTGGCGGATTTTGCCGGCATGACCAACCTCCCCCACAGCCTGCGCCAAAAACTGGCGGAACAGACCACCTTGCAGCCTTTCCGGGTAGCCGCCCTGGAGCATTCCAGCGACGGGCAGACGCACAAATACCTGTTCCAACTACCCGACGGCAAATACATCGAAACCGTCCTCATGACCTATGAACGACGGCGCACCGTCTGCATCAGCACACAGGCGGGCTGCGCCATGGGCTGCGTCTTTTGCGCCACCGGGCAGATGGGCTTCTTGCGTCACCTGAGCAGCGGCGAAATTGTAGCTCAAGTCATCTGGATGGCGCGCGAACTGGCGCAGCGCGGCGACCATTTGACCAACGTCGTCTTCATGGGCATGGGTGAGCCGCTGCACAACTACGCGAATACCATGGCTGCCCTGGATCGGCTGACCGACGCCGCTGGTCTGAACCTGGGCGCGCGCCGCCTGACCATCTCTACCGTGGGGCTGGTTCCCGCCATGCGCCGCTACGCCGACGAGCAGCGCCAAACGCCCCTGGCTGTCTCCCTGCACGCCGCCACCGACGCCGAGCGCGATAAACTGATTCCCATCAACAAGAGATGGCCCATCCCCGTCCTCATGGAAGCGTGCCGCTATTACGTGGAAAAAACGGGGCGGCGCAT
>CAYQYJ010000564.1:0-2559 GCA_964421605.1 uncultured Ardenticatenaceae bacterium
GAGATAATGCCGCCGCCCCAATCCGCGGCCTGGTTGCCAGACACCGTCGCTCCGGTCATGAACAGCGTGCCGCCGTTGTTGTACAGGCCGCCGCCATGACCATCGGTGCTGTTGTTACTGAGTATACTGTCCTCAAAGTGTAGGAAACCACGGTTGTAGATGCCGCCGCCGCTGATGGAACTATGGTTGCCGTCAATCAGGCTGCGGCGCACGATGACAGTGCCAAAGTTGTTGACCAGGGCCGCGCCCACAGGCGAGACATGCATCCCTGTGATGACCGAATCGTTCAAGATGGTGATGCCGTGGATGTTATTGTAGATGCCGCCGCTGCTGCCGGCATTGGGATCGCCCAGAAACAGGGAGCGGTTAACCGTTAACTCATTGCGTTCCTGGTAAATGGCGTAGCCCGTGGTGTGTTGGAACACCACATCGTTAATCGTCAAATTCGCTCTGCCGTAAATAAGACCCCCCTCTGGTTCGCCAGCTTCTAGCGTCATGCCTTCAATGACGCTGCCGCCGGCAGGCACAGCCATGACAAAAACAGGGTAATTGTCGCCGCCGCTGATTGTCAGATTGTTTGCCCCTGGCCCGTGGATATGCAGCGGTTTCGTTACTGTCATCTGACCGCTGGACAGGGTAATAACGCCGGGTCCGCCCAGGTCGAACGCAATCCGCCCATTGGGGCAGGCGTGATCTATGGCCTGGCGCAGGCTGCCGGGGCCGCTGTCTGCCAGGCTGGTAACCGTATCCGAGGCATTACACACAACCACGGCGGCGGCATCGCTGCTGCTGCCGGCAATCTCGTCGCTGGCGACGGTGGCTGTGTTGACGATGTTTGCGCCATAGGGCGTGGCCAAGCGCACCCGCGCCGGGAAAGTGAGGGTGATGGTGGCGCTGGGCGTGATTGTCAGATGACTACCCAGCGTGGGCAGGTCGCCCTCATCTTGCGCCAGGATGGCGTCTGGCTGGGAAGGCTGCAGCGTGACAGGGCCAATGAACTGCAAGTCAGACGCCAGGGGATCGGTGACCATGGCGCTCGTCGTGGTGATGGGCAGCCCCAAATTAGTCACCGTAATCTGATAGAAAACAATGTCGCCAGGAGCGGCGTTAGCGCGATTGACCTGTTTGGTAATCTGGAACGCTTTGGAGGCTTCATACGCGCCTATGTCGCAGCTGTTTTCCTGGGGACGGGGGACGCCGCGCTGATCGGTAGGCGGGCAGTTGGCGTTGTCGCCGGCGTCAATGGCCGGGCTGAGGGGGGTAAGCGGGTGGGTGAGCGTAGGCCCGCCCGCATTTTGCAGCGGTCCCAGCAGAGGGTCGGTGTTGTTAAAGTCGGTGGGCTGGTTGAAACCGCAGGAAGAGTCGCTGCTCATGTTGTGCCCCAACGACTGAGGCGACTGAAAGCCGCCGCAGTTTTCTACGTTGTTGTCCAGCACGGTGTTACGAAATTCGGCGCTGCCGTTTACCAGATAAACGGCGGAACCGACCGCGCCCTGACCGGCAATGGTGCTGTCGAAGATGTGCGCGTCGCCCTCTCCCACGTACAGTCCCGATGCCAGGAAAGTGGCGGTGTTGCCGGAGAGGGTGCTGTTTTGCAGCGTCAGGCTGCCAGGGAACAGCATAATCGCCCCGCCGCGATAGCCGATGCTGCCGGCAATCGTACTACCCGTGATGGCGTAAGTTCCACCCACAGCCAGGATGCCGCCGCCATCGCCATCGGCAATATTGCCCTGAAACTGCGTGCGATCAATGGTAACGCTGCCGCCATAAGAGGAAATAGCGCCGCCGCCTTCGCTTTCGGTGGTGTTTTGGCTGAAAACGCTGCGGCGAATAGACAGGGTGGCATTATTGGCGGCGCTGATGGCCCCACCGCGGCGACCCGCATGGTTCTGGTCAAATGTGGTGTTGATCAGGGTGACGGAGCCGCCGTGCGTGTCCAGCGCGCCGCCGTCCGCGTCGCCAGTCTGGTTATTACGGAACAGGCTGTTGGCAATCGTGACAACGCCGCCAGAATTGCTCAGGCCGCCGCCATACGTCGCCTGATTATTGTGGAAAACCATGTCGTTGAGGTTAAGCTGGCTGTTTTGATTGTAGATGCCGCCGCCTTCTCCCCAAAGCGCCCCGTGGGCAATGGTGAGATGATCCAGGTTAACGACCAGACCGCTGTTTACGACCAAGACGCGCCGCTGCCCTTCCCCCGAGATGGTCAAGATGCCATCGTTGGGACCACTGATGGTCATGGATTGGGCAATCGTCAACGATGCACTGAGGGCAATGGTGTTGGGGAGAGGTAGGGCAAACGTAATGACGCCGCCAGCGCAGAGGTCGGCTAACGCCTGGCGCAGCGTGCCGGGACCGCTATCTGCGCTGCTGGTAACGGCGATGGCGGGCTGGCAGCCCCTGGCTGGTAAGGGTTGGGGGGCGACGCCAGCCATGAAGAAAAGTCCAAGCAAAGTAAGGGTGGCTGCGCCAACTTTGCGGAGCCGCCTGTGTAGAAATCGGAACATGTTTATACTCCTCTTTGGCGACGGGGTGGGCGAGGATGCCGGCATGACGCCA
>CAYQYJ010000565.1:0-2543 GCA_964421605.1 uncultured Ardenticatenaceae bacterium
TGGGCAATTTTGGGCGCGTCTGCGCCCAAAATTGCCCATAAAAATGGGTGTCAGCTCCGCCTGCGGCGGGGCTGACACCCACCACGATTTAGTGCAGCGCTACCCCTTCAGGCGGGAGCGACGCCCTTTTTTGTTTTACGAATGGCAAGCAGGAGGTCAAATTTTCTAAGAAGCCCCTGTTTGAACCTCTATCAGGCTGTCTGTCCCTGCCGCCGCCGCCACCACTTTTCAATCTCAACAGCCACAAACACGATCGTGCTCAGACCCAACGCCACCAGCAAATCACGCCCAGAAAGCGCCTCTGTTTTGAAGAAACCCTGGAAAAACCCAACGTAGATAACCAGCATTTGCAGCACAAACGTCAACAACACCGAGCCAATCGCTGCCTTGTTAGACAACCAACCAATGGTGAAAATAGAGTCAATGTTAGAGCGAATCGCCAGGGCGTTGCCCATTTGAGACAGGGTGAGCGTGGTAAAAACCATCGTTTGCCAGGGCCCGTTGGGGTCTTGCACCCAATAAAAGTAGCCCACTCCCAGCGACACCAGACCCATTAAACTCCCTACCCATAATATTTGACGCCCCAACCCCCGGCTGAAGATACTTTCCTGCGGATGAAACGGTCCCCGTTTCATAATGCCCCGCTCCGCTGGTTCCACTGCCAACGCCAGACCGGGCAAACCATCCGTCACCAGGTTAATCCACAAAATCTGCAAGGGCAGCAGCGCCAGGGGCATCCCCAGGAAAGGCCCTACCAGCATGACGATCATTTCACCCGTGTTACTGGAGAGCGTATATTTAATGAACTTGCGGATATTGTCAAAGATGACGCGCCCCTCTTCAATGGCGGTCACAATGGTGGCAAAGTTATCATCGAGCAAAATCATGTCCGCCGCTTCTTTAGAAACGTCCGTACCCGTAATGCCCATAGCCACGCCAATATCTGCCTTCTTCAAAGCTGGGGCATCGTTGACGCCATCCCCCGTCATCGCCGTAATATGCCCCTTATCTTGCAAAGCCTGCACGATATTGAGCTTATGCTCTGGCGAGACGCGGGCATAGACAGACACCTCTTCCACTTGCGCCTCTAGCTCCGCCAGACTCATATGCGACAGGTCATTGCCTGTAAGAAAGGCGTCGCCCTTGTCGCTCATGCCCAATTCGTGGGCAATGTGTTGGGCTGTGAGAGGATGGTCGCCCGTAATCATGATGGGGCGAATGCCGGCGCTCTTCGCCTTACGCACCGCCTCCTTCACTTCTGCGCGCGGCGGATCTAACATGCCAATCACGCCCAGGAATATCTGACCAGACTCCAATAACTGCATCTCTTCTTCATTCTCAGAGTCAGGCAACTCCGCCACGGGGCGATAAGACACGCCCAGCACGCGCTGCCCCTGCTGCGCCTTCTGTATATTGGCCTCTTGAATGCGCTCCCGCATATTTTGTTGATCCAAAGGCACCGCATGATCCCCCATCCACACCGAATCGCAAATTTCCAGCAGGCTGTCCACAGCCCCCTTGCTAAACGCAACATAAGGTACATCTCCCCATGGCGCCTGCTCAACGCTTTTGGGTTGGTTGGTGGTATGCACCGTCGTCATCCGCTTGCGCTCAGACGTAAAGGGAACTTCCGCCACCCGCCGCCACTCTTTTTCCAATTTGTCCTTGTCCACGCCCAATTCCGCAGCGGCGACAATGAGGGCGCCTTCGGTGGGATCGCCGATGATTTGCCGCGTGCCATCTGCCGGGTTTGTGGACAGCACCGCGTCGTTGCACAGCGTCATGGCTTTAACCATCAAGCCAATCGTGCGGCGCGGCGGTACGATGTTTGGGTCAAGTTCTGCATGTAAAATCAATGGCCTTTCCTGGACAAGCGCCTGGACTTGCTGCGGTTTGTCGTTCGCCACATCCAGCACGGTCACCGTCATCCGGTTTTCGGTGAGTGTGCCTGTCTTGTCGGAGCAAATAACCGTCACGGAGCCAAGTGTTTCCACTGCCGGCAATTTACGCACCAGGGCGTTCCGTTTGAGCATCCGCTGCGCTCCGAGCGCCAGGGTAATCGTGACCACGGCGGGCAAGCCTTCGGGCACCACCGCCACCGCCATACTGATGCCTGTCAGAAACAACACCTGCAGTTCTTCTCCGCGCAGCAAACCTGTCACAACAACAATGGCAATAATGATCAGGGCTATCCAGGCCAGCGTTTTGCCCAGCCGATCCAGGCGGCGCTGCAGCGGAGTGGGTTCTCTTTCGACTGTCTGAATAAGATCGGCCAGATTTCCCAGTTCTGTATTCATGCCCGTTTCGGTGATGAGCACGTAACCCCGACCGTAAGTGATCACCGTTCCCATAAAGACCATGTTGGCGCGGTCGCCCATAGACGCTTTCTGGTTTCTGATGGTATCTGGTTTTTTATCCACCGGATGGGACTCACCCGTTAAAGCTGCTTCTTCCACCCGCAGGTTGGCGCTTTGCACCACGCGACCATCTGCCGGCACCAGGTTGCCAGCCTCTAGAACGGCAATGTCGCCTGGTACCAATTC
>CAYQYJ010000566.1:0-2543 GCA_964421605.1 uncultured Ardenticatenaceae bacterium
AGTAGGATTCCGTCAATACCCTTAGATTATGGTCTACAGCAAACCAGCAGCGTGGCATCTCTACCTGCTTGAGATATACTGACACCCATGCAAATTCCCCCGGTAAACTTTCTCAACATTCTGTTGGCGGCTGCGCCGCTGCTGCTGGTGCTTTATTTGATGATGGGTCGCCAATGGCAAGGAAACCAGGCAGGCCTTGCAGGCTGGGCGGCTGCCGCGGGTCTGGCTGTCCTTTTCTTTGGCGCAGGCTTCGATTTGCTGCTGGTAGCCTGGGGGCGCTCGTTGCTGTTGGCGTTATACGTGTTGTATATTATCTGGACGGCACTGCTTTTCTATCACGTCGTAAATGAAGCGGGGGTCGTGCGGCGGATGCGGGAAATTATGCCGGCATTCGCCCCCGACCGCCTCACCCAGGCTTTACTTTTAGGCTGGTTATTTGCCTCCTTCTTACAAGGGGCCAGTGGGTTTGGCGTGCCGGCAGCCATTGTCGCGCCTCTGCTGGTGGGCCTGGGGTTTGCCGCCAACCAGGCAGTCGTTATTGCTTTGATGGGGCATGCCTGGTCAGTCACCTTTGGCTCGCTAGGTTCTTCCTTCCTGGCGTTGATGGCTGCCACGGGCCTACCAGGGGCAGCGCTGGCAGGGACATCTGCCCTTTTATTGGGTTTTAGCTGCCTGCTATGCGGTCTAGGCACAGTGTGGGTGGCTGCTGGCCTGGACGGGCTGCGCCAACGCTGGCATTCGGTTATCGGGCTGGCGCTCCTGATGGCAGCCGTGCAATGGGGGCTGGCCACAGCCGGGTTATGGACCCTGGCCGCATTTGGGGCAGGCTTTGTGGGCATCGGCGCAGGCATCGCCCATTTTCGGTTGGGTTGGTTAGACTTTGGCCGTCTGCGCAGCGCGCCAGAAGCGGCGCTGGAGGTGAGGGCGAGTCGCCAGGTGTCTGGGCAGGCGCTAGTGAATATCTTCTTTCCCTACCTACTGCTGGTTGTCGTGATCGTGGTGGGGCAACTGTTGCTGGCCGCGCCCCTGGATGTGGTGCAGCTAAACTTCAATTTCCCTGAAGTGCGCACCACATTTGGCTGGACCGTAGCCGCCGGGCCAGGGCGATCCATCTCTATTTTCGGACACGCCGGGGCGCTGCTATTGTATAGCAGTATGCTGGCTTTTGTCTGGTTCCGCTGGCGGGGTCTCCCTGACGCTGCGGCGTCGCCAGAGAAAAGGTATCAGGGTCGGGTGATTGTGCGTAAGACGGTTCAGGGGTCGGTGAAGTCTACGGTAGCCATTATGGCTCTGGTGGCTATGGCGGTGACGATGCAACATGCCGGCATGACCCAACTCCTCGCCCAGGCGTTAAGCAGCACGGGCCACATTTTCCCTTTCCTTAGCCCTTTCATTGGCGCGCTGGGGGCAGTCATGACCGGCAGCAATACCAACAGCAACGTCATCTTCGCCCAGCTACAACAGCAAACAGGTCTGGCGCTGCATTTGTCGCTGCCCCTTATCCTGGCTGCCCAGACAACGGGGGGCGCCTTGGGCGGCATGTTCGCCCCAGCCAAAGTAATCATTGGTTGCAGCACTGTGCCTGGCTCAGACGATGGAAAGGTGCTTAAAGCCGTCACTGCCTATGGCATGGTCATGGTGGCGCTGGTGGGTCTGGTCGTGTGGGGAGTAACGCTCCTGCAAAAATAGCCTCGCCATGTAGGACAAACTGTTAGTTTGTCCGCACAACTGCGCAAATTGCGTCACGGATTTTCATCCATGATGGCTTTGGCGCTGTCCCCTCCTTCATGCACAGCACATAGATGACATTACAGACGTACAGGCTCCTGGTGCACGCGACAGTGCGCCGCCTTGATAATGGCGCAAATGCGGGATACCGTTTCGTCCTGCTGCCCGGCGGCATTGACAACGCAGTAATCAAAATAGTGCATATGTTTCATTTCCTGGCGCGCCGTAGCAATGCGTAGATTTAGCCCTTCAGGCGTCTCCGATTTTCGTTCTTGCAACCGCCTGACCAAAGCAGCTTCTGATTCAGCAATCAGAAAGATGGAAATGGCGTTGGGTATCAGTTTGCGAATGGTAGCCGCGCCCTGAATGTCCAGGCGCATAATCACATCTTTGCCACTGCTCAGGGCGTCGCGAATCTGCTGTTTAGGGATGCCCTTATAATCGTTATAAACCACTGCGTATTCCAACAGTTCGTCGTTTTCGATCATAGCCGCAAATTCATCTGTGCTGACAAAGAAGTAATCGTAACCATCCACCTCGCCCACACGCGGCGGGCGCGTGGTAGCCGTTACCACAAAATGAAATCTGTGTGGTTCTGCAGCCAACAACATGCGGGCAATGGTATCTTTGCCCACGCCTGAGGGGCCAGAGATAACGACGAGCACGGGAAATTCGTCTCGCTTATACAAAGAATCTTGGGTCAATGTTGCACCTGTTCCTCTCATGGGTAGAGCGGTTCTACTGTCCGAACAGCTAAAACCCGCCTGGATTAAGAGGCGCCTATCTTATCAATGAAGCGCAGCAAATGCACGCGG
>CAYQYJ010000567.1:0-2535 GCA_964421605.1 uncultured Ardenticatenaceae bacterium
GTCTATGGATTATTAGCCGCAGCCATGAGGCTCACCATGAAGGTCCACGTCGTGGGAAAGGAAAACCTGCCCGCCTCTGGGCCATACATCGCCATTGGCAACCACTTTAGCTGGTTTGAAGCCCCCTTACTTATTCACACCCTGCCGCAGCATCCCATCCTCTTTGGCGCTGTGGAAATGGTGCGCATTCCCGCCATACGCTTTCTGGCCTGGCTGTTCCCCGTTATTCCCGTCTGGCGCGGGCAGGTGGACCGCCAGGCGTTGCAAAGCGCGCTGGACGCGCTGCAAGCGGGCCAGGTGTTGGGCATCTTCCCTGAAGGCGGCATTGACCCCGAACTGCAAACGGCGATCAGCCAGGGACATCAATTTGCCCGCACCGAAGGGCAAAACAGCCGCCGCCCCGCTGTCCTGATTAAGGCGCATTCCGGGCCGGCTTATCTGGCGGTTACCAGCGGCGTCCCTATCCTGCCCATTGCCTACATGGGCACGGAAAATGTGCTGGATAACCTGCGTCGTTTCCGCCGCACGCCCGTTACCGTGCGCATTGGGCCCTTGTTTGGGCCGCTGGCGCTGCCGGCAGGCGCGCGCGGCGCGGCGCGGCGGCAGGCTTATGCGGCGCTGGCGGATGGGATGATGCGGGAAGTGGCGGCGTTAATGCCGGCAGCCTACCACGGCGTCTACGCCGGGTGACCGCCCCTGCTTTCCCTTTATTTGTCTCGCCACACAAAATCAGAGACAATATTGGCTGTTCATGCCGCCGCGCAAGGGAAAACAAATGATTGCCACCCCCCAAAAAATACGCATTCCGTCGTGGAGATGGAGCCTGACCCTGACCCTGGCACTGCTCCTTACTTTCGCCCTGTGCCGTCCCGCCTCAGCCCAGGACAATGTCCCCCTACAGGCGGATCCTCCCCTCTTTGAAAATGTCACCGAGGCCGCCGGCTTCACCGCCGTACACCATGCCGTTTACATGATCACCGGCCAGGCCTGGGCGGACGTGAACCAGGACGGCTGGCTTGACCTCTATTTAACGGATAGCGGCGGCCCCAACAGCATGTACCTGAACAACGGCAACGGCACATTCTCCCTGGCGCCGTATACGGGCAGCATGGCCCTCTGGCTGGAACGCAGCGGCGGCGCGGTCTTCGCCGACTATGACAACGACGGTTGGCCCGACCTGTATGTCCTGAACTGGGGACCCAACGTCCTTTTCCGCAACAACCAGGGCGAGAGCTTTAGCGATGTCACCGCAACGGCGGGCGTGGGAGATAACGGCGCCGGCAAATCCGCCGCCTGGGGGGATTACGACAAAGACGGCTTCCTCGACCTCTACGTTGCCAACTGGAGCTGCTCCCCCGAATGTGGTCGCCCGGCTGAAGGCGACCCCGACCGCCTTTATCACAACAACGGCGACGGCACATTTACCGAAGTCACCCGCTTGTTAGGCAGTGGCATCATGGGCGCAGGCTTTGCCGCCAGTTTCCTGGATTATGACAACGACGGCGACCTGGATATTTATCTGGTCAACGACGAGTTCCTCAACCCCATCGGCAACAAATTGTGGCGCAACGATGGCCCCGGCTGCAGTGGCTGGTGCTTCACGGAAACGGCCGCCGCCGCCGGCGCTGAAGAGCACGTCATGGGCATGGGCCTGTCGCCCAACGACTATGACAATGACGGCGACCTGGATATGTTCTTCTCCAATGCGGGGCAGATGGCGCTGCTGCAAAATCAGGGCAACGGCAGCTTTGTAGATGTGGCTATGTCCGCTGGCGTGGCCCTGGATCCCTCCGCCATCGGCTGGGGTTCCATCTTCTTCGACTATGACCGCGACGGCTGGCGCGACCTTTACCTGGCGCTGACGGCGCACGGCGCAGCCGGCGGCGGCTACAACGTCCTCTTCCGCAACAACGGCGACGGCACGTTTTCCCAGGTGAACAACAGCGGCGCCGCCGACCCCGGCGAAAGCATGGGCGTGGCTTACGCCGACTACGACAACGACGGTTGGGTAGATTTCGTCGTGGGCAACTCCAACCAGGGCTACCACCTGTACCGCAACCTGGGCACGGTGGGCGCAGAAAACAACTGGCTCTCCCTCACCCTGCGCGGCGCAGACCGCATTAACCGCGACGCCGTGGGCGCGCGCGTCTACCTGACCAGTGACAATGGTCACCAGCAAATGGAAGAAGTGATCAATGGCGCCAGCCTGGGCGCGGGCAGCGCCTTAACCCTTTACTTTGGTCTGGGGCCCGCCGCCATTCAGCAGGTGGAAGTGGTCTGGCCCAATGGGCTGCGGCAGCAGGTGCGCGGGCTGGTGGAAAACCGGCGGTATGAACTGAGTTACGCGGGCGCGCCCGTCTGGCTGGATGCGCCTGCCGCCGATGCCGCGGCCCCAGACGCCACTGCGAATACTGCTTTTACCCCCATGGTCACTGATTCCACCAGGGTCCCATTTTCGCCGCTCAATCTGGGGCTGGCCCTGCTCCTCGGTCTGGGGCTGCTCCTCCTGGCCCGCCGCTGGCTGCGCCAACGCGC
>CAYQYJ010000568.1:0-2533 GCA_964421605.1 uncultured Ardenticatenaceae bacterium
TCGCTGGCATTAGAGATGGAGTCCTGACAGGCATGTCTGAGTATATTGAAATTACGCACGAACCAACTTCTGATGCGGATGTGATGCGTTTTCGCACGAACTTACGGTTGGCCGAGAATGAGGTGGAAGTTTATGAGTCGGGGGCAGCCCTGGAGGAGGGATCGCCATTGGCTCAGGCGCTGGCGATGATTGATGGTATTGCGGCGCTGCGGATTGAAGGGCAGGAGCTGCTGGTGACGCGCGAGCCTTTTGTGGAGTGGTATTATATTGCGGCGGACATTTCGGCGGCGTTGAAGGAGTTTTTTCTTTAAGGCAGAAGGAAGAAGGGAGAAGGAAGAGGGAAGAAGGATGAAGGGTGAAGGGTGGTTGTGGAAGGGGGTGGTGGTGTTGGGGATTTGGATGGGGTTGGTGGGATGCCGGCAGACGCCGCCTACGCCGACGCCGACTGTTTTGCCCACGCCTACGCCTGACGCTGTGACCATTTTGCGGCAGGCGGGGGAGGCGATGCAGGCGTTGCAGAGCGTACATTGGGAGATAGAGCGCACGGGCGGGCCTGCCTATCTGGACGATACGCAGAGCCTTGACCTGAGCAAAGCGGTGGGCGATTACGCCGCCCCCGACGCTATCCAGGCGACGATTACCGCCCTGGGGCCAGGCATCACGTTGGAACTGCAAACGATTGCCATTGGCAGCGATCAATGGGTGACTAACCCGCTGACGCTGGTGTGGGAGAAGCTGCCGCCTGGCTGGGGGTTCAACCCGGCCATCTTGTTTGACCCGGAACTGGGTTGGGAACCGCTGCTGCGGCAAGATGTGTCGGAGGTGGAGTTGGTAGGGGTGAGCGAATTTGCCGGCAGCCGCCGCTACCAGATTCAGGCTGTGGTCACAGGCGACCGCGTGCGCGTCCTCACCGGCGGCCTGGCGCGCGATCCAGCCATCACGTCTACAATTTGGGTTGATCCGGACAGCTATCACGTGGTCCAGCTTCAGTTCAGCAGCGCCAGCCCCACGGGCGAACCCAGCCTGTGGAAACTCAACTTTAGCCAGTTTGACGCTGGCGTGACTATCGCCGCGCCAGCGCCTTAACCCCTCCATGCGCCGTTCGCCATCTCCTCGCCTCATTCTAGCCGTCATCTCCTTTGGCGTTTTCGTGGCTGCGGACGACCTCACGGTCGTTTCCACTATGCTGCGGCAGATCATCTTTGATCTGCAAATCCCCCTGCCGGACGGGCTGAATCAGGCGGCGTGGATTGTCAACGCTTATTTAATTGCTTATGTGGTGGTGATGCCCTTTATGGGGCGGGTCAGCGACATTTTAGGACGGCGGCAGGTGTACGTTGCCGCCCTGGGGTTGTTTTTGTTGGGTTCTATCTGGGTTCCATTTGCGCCGAATTTGCCCACTTTCCTGGCGGGGCGGGTAGTGACAGCCCTGGGAGGCGGGGCGATGGTTCCGGTGGGCATGGCGATTATTGGCGACATCTATGCGCCGCGGCGGCGGGCGACGGCGCTGGGGGTGTTGGGGGCGATTGATACGGCTGGCTGGGTGTGGGGGCCCCTGTATGGGGCGCTGCTGGTGCGCTTTCTGGATTGGCGCTGGCAGTTTTATCTGAATATCCCGCTGGCTCTATTGGGCATGGCGGCGGCGTGGTGGGCGCTGCGCGATTTGCCGCCGCCCGCGCGGCGCAGCCGGCTGGATTGGCGCGGCGTGGCGCTGCTGACAGTGGGATTGGTGGCGCTGAATGTGGCTTTGCTGAACCGCAGCGATATTCAAAGCGTCAGCAGCCTGACGCAGTTGGCGGCAGAATCATCTTCCAATACTGCGCCGCTGTGGGGGCTGGCGGCGGCGGCGCTGCTTTTGTTTGTGTGGGTGGAGCGGCGGCAGCCAGATCCGTTGATTGATTGGTCATTGTTTCGCCTGCCCAACTTCACGCCGGCTATTCTGGTTAATTTTCTGGTGGGAGGGGTGTTGATTATTGCCATGGTCAATGTGCCCCTGTTTGTGAATGTGGTGGAAATTGATCTGGCGCAGGCGGCGCTGGACAGCGGGCGGCTGTTGAGCAGCATGACGCTGGCAATGGCGGTTATGGCGTATGTGGGCGGATTGGGGACGGAAAAATGGGGGTATCGAGTTGTGGCCAGCGCCGGCATTGTCGCCTGTATCGCGGGCTTCTTGTTGATGGGGTTGAACTGGCAGGCGGATACCCCCTACAGCCAGATGGCCTGGCAGCTTGCCATTTTGGGCGCGGGCTTTGGCCTGGTGACAGCGCCAGTGGGGGCGGCGGTGATTAACGCGGCGCCCGCCGACCAGCGGGGTATTGCCGCCAGTCTGGTGATTGTGCTGCGGCTGCTGGGGATGAGCGTGGGGCTGGCGGCATTGACCAGTTGGGGACTGCACCGCTTTAACGTGCTGCGGGTGGAGGTGGCGCTGCCGCCGATGACCGACCCGAGCTTTGGTCAGGCGTTGGCAGAGGGGTTGACCAGCGTGACGGTGCAAGTGTTGGCGGAGACGTTTGTGGTGAGTGCCGGCATTGCC
>CAYQYJ010000569.1:0-2528 GCA_964421605.1 uncultured Ardenticatenaceae bacterium
CATGCGCCTATTGTATGGATGGGTGTACGGGCGACTGTGGCGACCTTTAACCCTCAACTTGACGTTTCTAGCCCAGGGGTTGTTGAGTCGTTTTAGCCCGCGCCCACAAGAGGTATTCAGATGGAAACAATTGTGAGCCTGATCCCTGACGAAACAGATGTAACCGAAACCCGTATGCTGCTGCAAGATGCCGGCATGTCTTCCGATCGTGTGCAGATCATTCACCAGCCCGAAACTGTCTGGCAGCGGCTTAACGGTCACCAGGACGCCCTCATACTGCGCCGCGATGTGGGCATCGGCATGTTGATAGGCGCCCTTTTCTTTGGCTTTTTTGGCTTGATGGCTGCCGGCTTCACCTGTTATCTGCCGTTGGCGCAATGCGCCACCGTCTACTTTTCCTGGCCCGTTTTCGCTGTGGCGTCGGTTGTCGGTCTGTTGGTAGGCGGGTTCTTTGGCGCTACATTGGGCATAGGCGCGATGGACCAACATCTGTATGATTACGTAGAAGGCGCCCGCCGTGGTCAGGCAGTCGTTATTGTGCGCGCGCGCCAGCAAGAGATACCTGTAGCCCTGAACATCCTGGAGCGCGAACACGCCCTGGCGCTGCGTCATTGGTCGGAGGATTAGCTCGCCGCATGGCGACGGATTGGCTGGCGCCAATCAGGTTGTGGTTGGTTGCGGCTTTTGCTGCGCAATGGTCTGAAACGTGCGCCGAATGCCGGCAATCCCCCTCTGTGCCGTTTGTGTAATTCGTGGTAAAAAACGGTAGATCCGCCCATGTACAAGAAAATCTTGATTCCCCTCGACGGCTCTACCCGCGCCGAAACCATTTTTCCCCACGTCAGCGATATTGCGCGCCGCTATCAGGCGCGCGTCGTGCTGGTACAGGTGGTGGAAGCGGAAGTTGCCAACTTGAGCGCGTTTGATTTGCTGCCCAACGCCAGCGCCGCTGAACTGGCGCAGCAGGTGACCCGCGCCGAAACTTATCTGGCAGATGTCTTGCAACGTTTTCAAGCGCAGGGCATTGAGGGCGAGACGTACATCAAACCCGGGCCCGTCGTGCGCGGCATTTTGGAAGTGGCGCGGGAACTGGATGTAGACCTGATTGCCATGGCCAGCCACGGACGGACGGGGTTATCGCGCGTCTTTTATGGCAGTGTGGCTGCCGGCATTTTGCAGCGCATTGACCGCCCGCTGCTGCTGATTCGCGCCCAATAAATGCCCCGACGCCCGGCCAGAGAGGACAAAAATCCCCAAGACTTTTGTACTCTAATTAACTGTCCGTAAATAACTTGGCGATTGGGGTTTGTAGTAACCGCTTTAGCGGTCTGGACGGCTAAAGCCGTCATTACGAACTTGTTTCTGGACAATTACTAACAACTGCGTCACGCAACAAACATGTCTCGCAACATCGTCGTCAATGTCGCTCCGGGGGCGAGCGTTGACGATTTACCCGTAGAAATCGTAGAACGCAAAGGTATCGGCCATCCTGACAGCCTGTGCGACGGCATGGCGGAACGTATCTCCCTGGCTTACATGGCTTGGTGCCAGGCGCACTTGGGCGCGGCGTTGCATCACAACTTCGACAAAGTGCAGTTGGTGGCTGGCGGCGTGGACGTGGGCTTTGGTCGCGGTCAGATGTTGAAACCCATCCGCGTGCAAATTGCCGGCAGAGGCACAACCATTACCCCGGATGGTCGCCGCGTGCCCCTGGAGATGATCGCCATACAGGCAGCCAAAGAGCACATCCGCCAGACCATGCGTCACCTGGCCCCCGACCGGGACTGCGTGATTGATTGCTATGCCGGCAGCGGCGCTTCCGAACTGATCCACCTGGTCGGCAGCGTCGCCGCCAATGACACCAGTTTTGGCGTGGCCCATTGGCCCCTCTCGTTGCTAGAGCAGCTTGTTTACGACGTTGCTCAATACCTCAATTATGAGCTAATCAACGCCTATCCCATTGGCGAAGACGTCAAAGTGATGGGTGTGCGCCAGGGGAACCGCCTCCAGTTGACCTGCGCCGTTCCCTTTCTGGCGCTGCAAATTCCTGACCTGGCTTACTACCGCCAGGTCAAAGCCGCGGTAACTGCGGCTGTCGAATCCTATGCCATGACGCAGACCGGGCGATTGGTGCAAGTGGCTATGAACACAGCCGATGACGAAGCCAGCGGCGCTGTTTACCTGACGTTGACGGGTAGCAGCGCCGAATGCGGCGACGACGGGGCGGTGGGACGCGGCAACCGCATTACGGGTTTGATCACGCCTTTTCGGGCGACTTCGTTGGAGGCGGCTGCCGGCAAAAACCCCATCAGTCACGTCGGCAAACTGTACAACGCCCTGGCCTGGCGCGCCGCCCAGGCGGTAGTCAACCAGATTCCCGCCGTGCGCCAGGCGCAAATCGTCCTGCTCAGCCAGATTGGCGGCCCATTGGACCAGCCCCAGGTCGCCTGCGTCACCGTCTGGCCCACAGCCGCAGGCGACCTGTCCTCCGCCGAGACAGCCGCCATCGCCGCCGTCCTGGATGCCCA
>CAYQYJ010000570.1:0-2520 GCA_964421605.1 uncultured Ardenticatenaceae bacterium
CGCTATGAAAAAGAAGCTGCGAGGCGTCAAACGACAGGACATTCAGCTTGATTTTGATTTGTACCGCGTCAAAGTGCCCATCCCTGGCGTCGCCGGCGCTTACTTAAGCGTCCTCGACCTGTGGCCCGAAGGCGCCACGCAGGCCATCATGTTCGTGCATGGCTTTGCCGGCGTGCTGGAATCGTGGGAGTTCCAGATCAACCATTTTGCCCGCAACTACCGCGTCATTGCCCCCGACCTGCGCGGTCATGGGCAGAGCGACGCCCCCTTCACCGAATACACCATGCCAGAGATGGTCGCCGACCTGGACGCCATCGCCAACCAGCTAGACCTGCCCCCCCGCTTTATCCTGGCGGCGCACTCCTTTGGCGGTTCCATTGCCGTCGAATACGCCAACGCCCATCCCGAACGGCTGGAAAAGCTCATTTTGATCGCCACCGCTGGCGAATACCCGCTCCCCAAAGCGGCAAACGTCCTCTTCCGCATTCCCGCCGCCTTTTTCCGCCCCTGGTGGGAATATCGCCCCCGTTGGGATGCCGAGGTTCACGTTCTCAAACGCATGATGGGCAACAACATGCGCCATTGGCAGGGATGGTCGCTGCTGCGCAACATCACCACCCCCAGTCTGATTATCACGGGCGAACGGGACAACTACTTCCCCCGCTACGTCTTTGACGACGTGGGCAAGATGGTTCCGAATGCGGAACTATATGACATTGGTTCCGCCAAACACAAAGTACAGTTGGAGCGGCACAGCGCCGTCAACCGCGCCATTGAACGCTTTATCGGCGACGAAAAACCCAAATCCTGGCGCGATTTGTCGCTGGCGGAATCCGCGTCCCGCCGCGTCTGGATCAAAAGCTACGGCAAAGACACCCCTCCCACCATCCCCATCCCCCGACGCCCCCTGCCCAGCTTCCTGGAAAGCGCCGCCGGTTGGCTGCCCAAACAAACCGCCATTCGCTTTTATGGCACAGAACTGACCTATCAGCAGCTTAACGAAAGCGTCAACCAGTTCGCCCACGTGCTGCACGGCATGGGCGTGCGTCCCGGCGACCGCGTTATGGTCGTGCTGCCTAACATGCCGCAAATGGTTGTTGCTTACTATGCGACATTGAAAATCGGCGGCGTGGTCGTGCTGCCCAATCCCGATGCCAACGCCGAAAGGATTGTCAAACTGGTGGGTGAAACAGGGGCTAAAATCTTCATTACCCTGAACAGCTTCAGCCGCATGGCGCAGGCGGTACAGGCGTACAGCCACGCCCGGCAGGATGGCCGCCCCCCGCAAATCATCTTTGCCGACATCCGCCAGGTGGTCACCGGTTTTGTCTATCGCCGGCTCATGGAGCGCTGGGGCGTTAGCGAGAGCCAGGAACAAGATGATGAACTGGCGCAAACACTGGGGCAGCGTATGTCTGTCCTGATGCGCGACGCGCCCATCACCCCACCAGACGTAACGGTCAGAAGCAGCGATATGGCCACCATCATCTTCACCAGCGGCACCGTAGACGAACCTAAGGGCGTTTGCCTGTCACACGCCAATCTGGTCGCCAACACCCTGCAAACGCGCCACTGGGTGCCGGAATTACGCTATGGCCAGGAAACCTGCCTGTCTGTCATTCCGCTGCTGCACAGCTACGGTCTGACCAATGCCATGAACCTGCCCATTGCCCTGGGAGCCACCATCGTGCTGCTGCCCGTGTTTGAACTGGAGCAGGTGCTGGAGCACATCAAGAACAATAAACCTACTATTTTCCCCGGCGTGCCCTCCATGTACACAGCCATCAATCAAGCCCCCAACGTGCGCGAATACGGTCTTTCTACTATCCGCGCCTGCGTCAGCGGCGCAGCGCCGCTGCCCATTGAGGTGCAAGAAGCTTTTGAAAAGCTGACGCGGGGGCGGCTGGTCGAGGGCTACGGTTTGACCGAAGCCGCGCCCGTCACCCATGCCAACCCACTGTATGGCTTGCGCAAAGCTGGCTCCATTGGCGTGCCCCTGCCAAACACTGACGCTAAGATTGTGGATTTGATCACGGGCGAGGATTTGCCTCCTGGACGAATTGGCGAACTGGTGGTCAAAGGGCCACAGGTGATGATGGGGTATTGGGATGCCGGCACGCAATCCCCCCTCCCGCCCGACCATCCCCAATCCGGCTTGAAAGACGGCTGGTTGGATACAGGGGATGTGGCTGTCCAGGATGCAGACGGCTACTTCCAGATCATCAGCCGCAAGAAAGACACCATCGTCTTTGGCGACTATAGCGTCTACCCGCGCGATGTGGAAGAAGTGTTGTATGAAAATAACAAAGTGATGGAAGTCGCCGTCGTCGGCATCGGTACGGCGGATGGCGGCCAGAAAGTGAAAGCGTTTGTGGTGCCGCGCCCCGGCAGCGACCTGACGAAGGCAGAGTTGCTGGACTTGTGCCAGCGGCGGCTAGAGCCGTACGCCGTGCCCTGGGAAATAGAGTTTCGCCAGGAGCTGCCCAAGTCATTCATCGGCAAAGTGCTGCGGCGCATGTT
>CAYQYJ010000571.1:0-2512 GCA_964421605.1 uncultured Ardenticatenaceae bacterium
AACAGGGGCGGGATTACCTGATTATTTTCTCAATGTCCAAAAGCGGTTACTACGAACAGGAACCGCGCGTATGCAATACGCCCCTACGGGGGCGCAAATATGGGCGCGATGGAACCGTTTTGCTTATGAATGATTATGATGTTGTTTTTGTGGGCGCGGGGCATAATGCGCTGGTTTGCGCCGGGTATCTGGCTCAGGCGGGGTATCGCGTGTGTTTGTTGGAGCGCCGCCCGGTGGTGGGCGGGGCGGTGGTGACGGAAGAGCACGTGCCTGGCTTTCGCTTTGATTTGGGCGGTTCGGCTCACATTTTGATCAACCACACGCCGATTGTGGCCGATCTGAAGCTGGCGGCGTATGGGCTAGAGTACATTGATGTGGACCCTCTGTTTTTCGCGCCGTATCCTGATGGCAGCCATATCACCATCTGGAAAGACGTAGGCCGCACCTGCGACAGCATCGCGGCGATTTCGCCTCAAGATGCGGAAAATTATGCCCGCTTCATTAAAACGTGGCAGCCATTGGCAGAGAGCATGGTTGAGGCATTTATGCAGCCGCCGACGGCGTGGAATTTGTTCCGCAGCATGGGTCTGCACAGCGGGCTGGGGCGGAATAATATGGATCGCCTGAGCGACATTATGCGGGGGTATGGGGCGCTGCTGCGGCAGAGTTTCACGACGCCGCAGGTGCAGGCGCTGATTGGGTGGATGGCGGCGCAGTCCGGGCCGCCGCCGACGGAACCATTGAGCGCGCCTTTTGCGCTGTGGCATCCGATGTATCACGTCAGCGGCGTGCGCCGTCCGCGCGGGGGTTCGGGCATGTTGACGCAGGCGTTGGCGCGGATGATTCAGGCGCATGGGGGGGATGTGATGACGGATGCCCCTGTGCGCCGCATCCTGGTGGAAAACGGGCGGGCGGTGGGGGTGGAAACAACGGATGGACGGCGCATCACGGGACGCGCGGTCGTTTCGGGGGCGCACATTCATAGTACTTTGGAGATGTTGGGGGGGGAAGATGTGCCGGCAAAGTCCCGCACGCTGCTGCAAAAGGCGCGCATTGGCAACGGCTTCGGCATGATTGTGCGCTACGCCATGAACGAACTGCCGAATTATACCGCCCTGCCCTCGCCAGCAGACGGTTCGCCGGGAGCGCAGCACCGCGCGCTGCAATTTATCTGCCCTGACCTCGATTATCTGGACAGGGCTTATGGGGATTACCTGGGCGGCGCGGCCTCACGCGATCCTGCGCTCATTGCCATGACGTTCTCGGCGGTGGATGGGACCCTGGCGCCGCCGGGGCAACACACCCTGTTCTTGTGGGGGCAATATTACCCTTATGAACTGGCCTCGCGCGAAAACTGGGACGACATCGCGCAACGGGAAGCGGACAGAATGCTGGCAAAGCTGGCGGAGTACGCGCCAAACGTGGGCAGCGCTGTGGTGGGGCAGCTTATTGAGACGCCGCTCTATCTGGAGCGCACGCTGGGTTTGCGGCGCGGCAACGTGATGCACCTGGAAATGTCTATTGACCAGATGTTCATGATGCGGCCCGCGCTGACGATGGGCAATTATCGGGGGCCAATCAAAGGGCTGTACTTTACCGGCGCCAGCACCCATCCTGGCGGCGGCATCATGGGGGCGGCAGGGCGCAACGCCGCCGCCGTTTTGCTGCACGATTTATCCCGACCTCGTTGGAGATTCTGGTCATGACCTATTTTGGTATTTTGCTACGTTTTCTGGTGATACCCATTATTTTGCTGTTGGCGCTGCATGGGTGGGCGCAGCGCAGAAGCCGAGGGGGAACAACCCCGTCGCATCCTATCGCGCCGTGGAAGGCGCTGGCGCTGCTGGTGATTGTGGCGCTGATCTATACCACACCGTGGGACAACTATCTGGTGGCTACGGGCGTCTGGTATTACGACCCGGCGCTGGTAACGGGGATCACGTTGGGCTGGGTTCCGATCGAAGAGTACACTTTTTTCGTCTTGCAGCCGATCTTTACGGGATTGATTCTGCTCTGGCTGCTGCGGCGCTTCCCGCTGGAGGGGCAGGTTTCGGCTCAAGCGGGCTGGCTGCGGCAAGCGCCGGCATTTTTGCTGGGGGGGATCGGCATTTTGATGACGGTCATTCTGGTTGCTGGCTGGAAGCCGGGCACTTATCTGGCTCTGGAGTTGGTGTGGGTGATTCCGCCGCTCATTTTGCAGCTTGTATTTGGGGCAGATATACTGTGGCAAGCGCGCCGGCCTGTGCTGCTGACCATCACATTTTCTACCCTCTATCTGGCAGTTGTAGATGCGCTGGCTATTGAGTCTGGCACATGGACGATTGACCCGGAACAGTCCTTGAACATTTTTTTGGGCGGCGTGCTGCCTATTGAAGAGCTTGTTTTCTTCCTGATCACTAACGTCATGGTGGTGTTTGGTTTGACTTTGTTGTTGTCGCCAGCCAGCCGCAGCCGGCTGCCCGTGCGGCGGGCAGCCGATGGCAGCGCGCCGCGGTCTGGAGCGCGCGCCAGC
>CAYQYJ010000572.1:0-2495 GCA_964421605.1 uncultured Ardenticatenaceae bacterium
GGCGGATTCGCCGACCAGGCTCACGTGGACGGTTACCTGGGTGGGCACGGCGGCGTTGTCATCCAGGCGCACGGGGACGCGCTCGTACAGCGTTGGGCCAATGGGCCAGAAGATGGCTGGCTGGCGGCCCGCGCCGTGGTAGCTTTGCAGCTTGCCCACCGGTTTGAAATCGCGGCCAATGAGGTTGATGACGTATTCGGGGGCGGGCTGCGCGGCTGTGGCGGGCGGCGGGGCGGCGGCGCGCCAGTATAAATCCAGCCAGACCCAGTCGCCGGGGTGGGCGGCGGCGGTGTCTACGCTGGCGGCGACCAGGGTAATGTTCTGGCCTAAATCGGCTTCCAGGCGGGCGGCGGCGGCGGGGAGTTCCGCGACGACGGGCATGGGGGCGTAGGCGCGGGGGATGACGACGGCAACGCTATAGAGGGTGGTGAGGGCGGCAAATGCCGGCAATATCCAACCCCAACGGGAAAATGCCGGCAGTTGGCTCCAGCCGGCAGCCAGCAGCAAAGCAAGGGGCAGCAAAGCGGGAAAAAGCAGGCGACCCTGAGCAGCCGGGGTTTTCAGCATGAATTGAAACATCCCCAGGTAAACGAGCAGGGGCCAGAGAAACAGCAAAGCCCAGAGCAATAGACGAGAACGCCGCCAGGGGCGGGCAAGGGGTTGTCGCCTGACGATGGCAAGAAGCCCGCCCAGGGCAGCCAGCGCCGCCAGGCCCGCCCATATTCCGTACAACCAGCCTGGGGCGCGCACGTTGAACCAGCCAAAGACGGCAAAGAGCGAGTCCCAGATTTTGCGGCTTTCGTGCAGCGCCTGGCGCACGGTGTAATGGCGGTCGCCGCCAGCCAGGCGGATGAACTGGTTGGCGGCGGTGGGGTCGCCGTACAACTGCCAGTTGCGCCAGAGCAGCCAGCCGGACAGCAGCAGGGCGACGCCGCCAACAATGGCGATGGAAAGCAGCCCCAGGCGCGGGTTTTGGTCGCGCCAGGCCAGCAGGAGCAGGAAGCCGAGGGCGTAAAGTAGCAGGAGAATGCCGGCAGTTTTGCTCAATATGGCAGCGGCAAGAGTCAGACCCAACCAGAACAGCCGCGCCGGGGTTATTTTATCCAGCCACAGGCGTAAAAGCTGGTAAATAGCGGCGCTGGCGGTGAGGATAATCAGCACGTCGTTGGTGATAGCCCCATGATGGAAGCCAAACTGGGGCAGAAAGGCGACGGCGGCCGTAGCCAATAACGCCGGCTGCGGCTGGGCGGGCCACAGCAGGCGGGCGCTGGCGTAAATGCACAACAGCGTGCCTATGCCCAACAGCGCGGAGAAAGCGCGCAGCAGATGTACGGCTAAAGCCATGCCCGACCAGGGCCAGTCCCAGGCGGGGGTCTGGATGAAAGCGTTGATGTTGGCGGGGGAACTGGCGTCGCCCAGGCGGACAAAAGGGTTAAACCAGAGCTGATTTTCCGCGCCAGCCACGTCAATGGGGGCGATCAGGAGGGCGCAAAGCAGGTAGTAGAGAGGGGGTTGGGCAGCTTCCTGCCCCATGAGGCGGTTGTAGTCGTCGCCGGGGGAAATCGTGGGCAGACGCCAGGTCTGGGCAATGGTTTGGGCAGTGAAGTAATGGTGCTGCTCGTCGGGAGCTTCAAAAATGGGGTTTACCAGACCATACCCCAGCGCCAGCGCCAGGTATGCCGCCAGGAGGCAGCCTAAGTAGAAGCGGGCGCGGCGGGGGGTCATGGGGCGGCAGGCTCCACCTGAATGTCTGCCAGCCAGATGCGGTCGTCGGGCTGGCGTTGGGCGTTTTGGAATGCCGGCATCCGCACAAACGTCTCCGGATCGTACAGGCCCACCCACAGGCGATAGACGCCAGCGGGCGCGTCTGCCGCGACGCGGAAGGTGCGCGCATCCACAATCACTTCTCCCTGCCGCCAACTATTGGTGGGGCGGAAGCCGCGATCGGGCAGACCGTCTCCCTGTCCCACAAGCTGTTCAGCGGCGTCTGCCAGATGAAGTAACACGACGTAATTATCTACCACATCCTGCCCGGCGCGCCAATAGAGGGTCAGCTTTACCTCGTCGCCGGGCTGGACAACGGCGCGCTCCAGGTCGTAGCCGTGCAGTTCTATCTGCGGCGGCTGCCCAAAATCGGCGCGGAGGGGAGAGGAAATGGAGGGCATTTGCGTCAGCAGGGGCCAGGCGACCACCTGTACCTGATCGAGCGCCAGGGCGGGCCGCGAGAGCAGCGTTCCAGGCTGGCGCACAGGGAATTTGCGCCCGGTTTCGGGGTCTACCAGGGCGATTTGCACCTGATTCAGCCCATCTGCGGCAGAGGGGGGGACGACGACTTCGATCTGCCCTTGCACCACCTGGCCCGGCTGCCAGAGGGTGGGCGGAAAGTCGGGGCGGGTGGGGGCCGCCAGGGTTTCGCCCACGATGCGTCCATCAGAACCTAGCAACTGCACCAGCAGTTGGTAATCACGGCTGGGCGGGCGCAGCGCCTGCCAGAA
>CAYQYJ010000573.1:0-2482 GCA_964421605.1 uncultured Ardenticatenaceae bacterium
TGCCAGGCGGTGTAGAACGGACGTCATCCTGGCGCGGGGAAATTAACTGCTTTCTGTTTTAACACGTTCGGCGCAACCTGCCCATATCTGGCTTCCATGTTATAATTCCGCAAGGAACATTTGAGCTATGGCAAAAAAGCAAAGCAGCCGTGTCCCCAAAAAACAGACGCAAGCCCGTTCGTCAGCCACGCGGGGGGGTACGTCGTCGCGCAGCCAGAATAAGAACGGAAAAGGGAAACCCATCCCGCCATCGCGGGCCAAGGCAGCGCCCAAGCGGGCACGCAAGAAGGAACCATTCCGCTTGAATCTGGAGCAGAAGGCGTTAATTGCCGGCATTATCCTCATCTTCCTCACCGCCGTTACCGTTCTCAGCCTGCTCTCGCCCACGCAGGGGCAGCTAACCACAGCCCTGGCAAACCTGATGTTGTCTACCTTTGGTTGGGGCGGAGCAGTGGTTCCGCTGTTGGTGGGCGGCGCGGGCTTTTATCTCGTTTTGTGGGGGATGGAGCAGCACCCGAAACTGCCAGGGGTACGCCTGACGGGACTGATTTTGCTGTTTGTGGTGATTGAGGCCTTCACATCGCTGCTGCTGGTCATGGGGCGCAACGGTTTACCCGACGTCTGGACAGTGGCGCAGCAACACAAGGGAGGCGGCTACCTGGGGGGAATCGTGACGTTGCTGCTGACCAACGCCGCCGGCAATCTGGGGGCCATTATTTTGCTGGCGCTGCTGGGTCTGGGAGCCACGGCCCTGGTCACGGGCGTGGATCAACAAGATTTGCGCACCTTCTGGCAAATGATTGTCAACTGGCGCCAAAAGTGGGGGGATCGGTCAGCCACAGCCGCCCCGCCAGCAACAGCGGGTGGAAGGCCCAGGGGGGAACGTCCATCAGCCAGCCCGCGCCCAAATGTGGTGCAGCCGCCGCTGCGACTGGGGGAGTCGCCGGATCATGCGCCAGCCGCGCCGCCAGCCGCCGCACCGCCAGCGACGGCGTCGCCAGCGACGGCGGAAGAGAACAGCGGCGGCAGACGGCCGCGCCGGGCGCGCGCCGCCGAAGCGCCGCCAGCCGAGCCTGTGCCTGTTTTTCTAGGACCAGGCAGCGGGCAGATATGGCGACTGCCTGTTTTAGCCGATATGCTGGAAGCCAGCAGCGACACCGAAACCAACGACTTCAATATCCGCGAGCACGTGGAGATTATTGAACATACCCTATCCAGCTTTGGCGCGCCCGCAACGGTGGTGGAGATCAGCCAGGGGCCCACAGTGACGCAGTACGGCGTGGAACCGCAATTTATTGAACAACGCGGCGGCAAACGCACCAAAGTGAAAGTCGGCAAGATTGCCAGCCTGGCTGATGACCTGGCGCTGGCGTTAGCGGCCCGTTCCATTCGTATTCAAGCCCCTGTGCCCGGCAAGGGGTACGTAGGCATTGAAGTGCCCAACGCGGCTAAATCCCTGGTTTCGCTGCGGGATGTGATGGAGTCGGAAGAGTTTCAGCGCATTAAGGGCCCGCTGCGATTGGGGTTGGGGCAAAATGTAGCCGGGCAGCCGATTTCAGCCGACCTGGCGAAAATGCCGCACCTGTTGGTGGCGGGGGCCACCGGCTCTGGTAAGTCAGTCTGCGTCAACGGCATTATTGCCTGTCTGCTTTTGCAGCACACGCCCGACGATTTGCGTTTTGTGATGGTAGACCCCAAGCGAGTGGAACTGGTGGGCTACAATGGCATCCCCCATCTGGTGGCGCCGGTGGTGGTGGATCTGGAGCGGGTGGTGGGCACGCTGCAATGGGCCATGCGTGAAATGGACACCCGCTATCAAAAGCTATCGGAAACGGGGACGCGCAACATTGCGGAATACAATAGGAAAGTAGCCCGGCGACCAGAACGGGAAAAACTGCCGTATATCGTGATTATCATTGACGAACTGGCTGACCTGATGATGATGGCTCCCGAAGATACCGAAAAGGGGATTACGCGCCTGGCGCAGATGGCGCGAGCCACGGGCATCCATATGATTATCGCCACGCAGCGCCCATCGGTGGATGTGGTCACTGGCCTGATTAAGGCCAACTTCCCGGCGCGTATTGCCTTTGCCGTGGCGTCGGGCACGGACAGCCGCGTTATTTTGGACTCCACCGGGGCGGAGCGGCTACTGGGGCAGGGCGATATGCTGTTCCAAAGCCCGGACGCCGCCGCGCCCGTGCGTATGCAAGGGTGTTTTGTCAGCGACAAAGAGCTGCAAGGGTTGATCAATTACTGGCAGGCAGCCCGCCGCCAAAACCTGATACAACTGCGCGCCCCGGTGGTAACGCCAGCAGCGGAAAGTGACGCGGCGGCGCAACCTGACGCGGCCGCGCGATCCGACGCGGCGGCGGTAGTCGTACCACCTGCGGCGACGCGGCGAACGGCAGCGCCGGCTGTGGCGCAGCCGCCAGCAACAGTACAACCTGACGCAGCCCAGCCGCCAGCCGCCCAACAGGAC
>CAYQYJ010000574.1:0-2476 GCA_964421605.1 uncultured Ardenticatenaceae bacterium
GATCGCCACAGTTTACTAAGTCATTGTCCAGAAATAAGTTCGTAGTGACGGCTTTAGCCGTCCAAACCGCTAAAGCGGTTACTACAAACCCCAATCGCCAGGTTATTTACGGACAGTTAATAAGGTGTTACCGGGGCTGCGGATAATGGGGTTTTTACCCTTTCGCCCCTATCTTGAACACGGCGCGCCAATAGTTGCTGCAAAGCCAGCATCACGCCCAGGTGGAGGTAGACGTTGTTGACGTACAACTTATCCACCAGGTGATGCACAGTCAGCGCCGCCCACACCGCCAGTAAACCCAGGGCTATGCCCCGTTCCGCCAGCGGCAGGCAGGGGAGCAGCCGGACTGCCTGCCAGACAACCGCCGCCCAGAAAATCAGGTACGCGATTATACCGGCGAGACCCACTTCTGCCAGCAAATTAAGGTAATAATTATGTGCGTGCCCCAAGGCATAGGGCCAGTTTATCAGGGCGTAGGCGGGATAGGCGGGCTCGTAATTGCCAAACCCGACGCCCGACCATAACTGGTCGCGGGCCATATCCAGGGCTGATTGCCAGTGCGCCAGCCGCTCCAGCACGGCGTAATTGGCGTCGTTGATGTCCACGCCGCGCACGTCCCCCAGGGTAAATTCGGCGGTAAAGCTGGTCAGGCGTTGGGTGATGGATGCCGGCACAACCCCCACGCCTACGCCCACCACAAACAGACCCAGCCCGCCCACCAACGCCGCCGTCCCCCACATCCGCCGCTGGGGCCAGAAAAAGAGCAGCGTCGCCATGCCCGCGGCAAAACCCAGCCAGGCGCCGCGGCTCCAGGACAACACCAGCGCCGCGGTTGTCGTGACCGCCGCGCCAGCCACGAACAACAGCCACCATCGTTCCGCCCACGTCCCCCAACGGCGCGCCCGCCAGTGGGCGGCAACCAGGCCAGCCAGCGTACCCAACGCCAGGCAGGCGTTCAACCCCACGTAGCCGCCAAACGGGTTGGGCTGATCAAATGTGCCATAAGGACGGTAAAAACGCCCCGCCACGTGGAAAAATTCGGGGCCGGAGCCGCGAATCACCGCCTGCCAGATGCCGCCTACTGCCTGGCTCATGCCCGCCAGCAGCAACATACCCACCAGGACGCGCGTTTGCCAGAATGCCGGCAGCCGCTGCAAACGCGGCGATGTCGCCGCCAGGTCTACCGCCATTAGCAACAGTAGACCCATCTCCAGCCACTTAACCAACTCCCGCAAACCAAAGGTCAGCGACGGCGCATCCAACAGCGACAGCGCCGCCACGCCCAAAAACGCCGCCAGGGGCAGGTGCAGCCGCGCCAGGGGCAGACGGATGGCGCGCCGCGCTGCCCCCTGGCTTAACCAGACAGCCACAACCAGAAAGAACAACAACTGCCCGCTGTCCAACAACTGGTTCCCCCACACCCGATTTTCAAACGCGCCAAAAGGCCCAGCCAGCAGCGCCAGCGCCAATCCTGCCAACGGCTCAACCAACATCAGCAGCAGCGCCGCCGCCCCAGCCAACAGCAGCGCCGCCAGCCACACAGGCAGCGCTGCCACGGCCAACCCTAACAGCAGCGCCGCCGCCAGCCCAACAACGCCCGTTATTCTCAAACGCGCCCTCTAAAGTAATCCAGGGTTTTGCGCAAACCTTCTTCCAGCCCCACTAAGGGTTCCCAGCCCAGCACCCGTCGCGCCTTGCTAATGTCTGGGCGGCGCACCTTCGGGTCATCCGTGATGCGTTCGTCAGTGGGCTCGACGTAATGGATTTCCGATGAGCTGCCAGAGATGCGGATAACTTCCCGCGCGAAATCCACAATCGTCATCTCATTGGGATTGCCAATGTTGACGGGCAGCGGTTCGTCTGACATCAGCAGGCGGTACACGCCTTCCACCAGGTCGGTGCAATATTGGAAGGAGCGCGTTTGCTGCCCGCCCATATACACGGTTAATGGTTCACCCAACAGCGCCTGCTTGATGAAGTTGGGCACCACACGGCCATCGTTCAGGCGCATACGCGGGCCGTAGGTGTTAAATATGCGCACAATGCGCGTTTCCACGCCATGATACCGCTGGTAAGCCATAGTCATGGCTTCGGCAAAGCGCTTGGCTTCATCGTAAACGCCACGGGGACCAATCGGGTTGACGTGCCCCCAGTACGTTTCGGGCTGCGGGTTCACTTGTGGATCGCCATATACTTCGCTGGTAGAAGCCAACAGGTAGCGCGCGCCTTTGGCTTTCGCCAGGCCAATGGTGTTCAGCGTACCCAGCGAACCGACTTTCAGGGTGTGAATGGGATGCTCGAGATAGTCGTTGGGGCTGGCAGGCGAAGCAAAATGCAGCACAGCGTCCACCGGGCCATCCAGATAGATGTAGTTGCTGACGTTATGCTTGATAAAGCTGAAACGTTCGTTGCCTATCAGGTGGGCAATGTTGTCGGTGCTGCCCGTGATCAGGTTGTCCATAGCCACAACGGTGTG
>CAYQYJ010000575.1:0-2462 GCA_964421605.1 uncultured Ardenticatenaceae bacterium
ATACGCCAGCCCCCGTTGGCGGCGGGAACATCGTGCAGGGCGAAAAGCAAGACCAATGCGAAAACCTGTAAGCAAGTAGATATGGGGGATTGGTTCAATCTTGAAGATTGAACCAATCTATAAAGAGGCGGCCCTGCTATAGCAAGGTCGCCTCTTTTTTTGCCTGGCACAACCAACCCCCGCCAAATCCCAAAGCCCCCCTATTTTTTCCCGCGCAGCCGCCAGTCAAGGGCGGTGTGTCTTTCTGTAACCCGGTTGTTCTTGATAGCTATGCTGATAGCCCGCCGCGTCCCCACCAAAATCACCAACTTACGCGCCCGCGTCACCGCTGTGTACAGCAGATTCCGCTGCAACATCATGTAATGCTGCATCACCACCGGCATCACCACGCATGGATATTCAGACCCCTGTGATTTATGCACGCTGATGGCAAAGGCGTGTACCAGTTCATCCGCTTCCAGAAAATCATAGACGACAGGCATCCCGTCCATGTTCACCGTGAACGTTTGCATCACCACATCCATCTCCGTAATCCGCCCAATGTCCCCGTTGAACACGTTCTTATCGTAGTTGTTGACCGTCTGCATCACCTTGTCGCCCACGCGGAAGACGCGCCCGCCAAAGCGACGCTCTATTTTGCGCTGTCCAGGCGGGTTGAGCGCCTGCTGCAAGAGCAGATTCAGGTTAGAAACGCCCGCGCTGCCATTGTACATGGGGCTGAGCACCTGAATGTCGGCCAGGGGGTCCAGCCCAAACTTATGCGGCGCGCGGTTTTGCACGATGTCCACCACCAGTTCGGCTACTTCGTCCGGCTCTTGCTTCACAAACAGGAAAAAATCTTGCCCCACACTATCCCCGCCCGCCTCGTCAGGCGCGGTCGCCGGCATCAGTCCCTGATTGATGCGGTGCGCGTTGCGAATGATGAGACTGCCGGCAGCCTGGCGAAAGATCGTTTCCAGCCGCACCACTGCCGGCACGCCCGATCCAATCAAATCCCGCAGCACGTCCCCCGCCCCCACCGAAGGCAGTTGGTCCACGTCCCCCACCAGCAGCAGGTGACTGTCCACCGCTACCGCCTTCAACAAACTGTTCGCCAGAATCAAATCCAGCATAGACGCTTCATCTATAATCACCATATCCACCAGCAGCGGATTCTCCTCGTCGCGGGCAAACCCTTCCCCTGGCTGGAACTCCAGCAGGCGGTGGATCGTCTTGGCTGGACGGCCCGTGGTTTCCGCCAGCCGTTTTGCCGCCCGTCCCGTAGGCGCAGCCAGGGCATAGGTACACCCTCCTTGATCTAGCAGGTCTAACAAGGCGCGCAAAGTCGTCGTCTTGCCTGTGCCAGGTCCCCCCGTCAGGATAGTCACCTTATGGTTAATGGCCGTCTGGATAGCTTCCTGCTGCTGCGCCGCCAACTCCATCCCCATCTGCCGCCGCATCTGCGCGAAGGCAGCGGGCGTCAGCCGCTGCTTCAGGCGGGCCAGGCGGCTGGCGGGGTGGGTCGTCAACCGCTGTATACGGTTGGTCACCCCCACTTCCGAGTAATAAAACGGCGTCAGGTAAACGGCTGTCTCTTCCCGTACCACAGGCGCGGCTTCCGGCTGATTGACGCTGTAGGTGATCGTTTCCCGCTTGATAAGGGCGTCGCTTTCTAGCTGCTCAATGACGGCGCTCACTTTGGCAGCGTCTAGCCCCAGGATTTCAGCGGCTTCCGGCTCCAGTTCCGGCTGCGGCACGTAGACGTGGCCTTCTTCCACCAGGCGGTTAAGCGTGTAGGCAATGCCTGCCTCAATACGATTGGGATCGTCGTGCGCCAGCCCCAACGCCTGCGCCAGCTTATCCGCCGTCTTGAAGCCCACGCCGTAGATGTCTTGCACCAGCTTGTATGGCGTGTTTTGTACTACGCTCAGCGACGTGTCCCCATACCGTTTGTAAATCTTGATTGCCAGACTGGTAGAAACGTTATGGGATTGCAGAAACAGCATCACGTCTTTGATCGCCCGCTGCTCCTCCCATGCTTTAATAATGCCGCCAACCCGTTTCTGACCTATGCCCAGCACTTCGCGCAGGCGGGCTGGCTCATAATCAATGACGTCCAGGGTTCGTTCGCCAAAGGTATTGACAATGCGCTCCGCCATCACGGGGCCGATACCCCGCACCAGGCCCGAACCGAGATACCGTTTGATGCCTTCGAGGGATGCCGGCATCATCTTCTCACACAACTCCACCTGAAACTGTCGTCCATGCTTGGGATGGCTGCTCCACCGCCCTTGCAATTTCAACCACTCCCCCGGGTTGACCTCTGGCAAATTGCCCACCACCGTGATCAGAGCATCCCGCCCGGAGGCATACTTAAACGGCAGCATTCCCCGCTGGTCAGGCTGCAAGCGAATCACGGAATAGCCGTTTTCAGGGTTATAATAAGTGACCCGTTCCACAGAACCGGCAATCTGGTCAAGCTG
>CAYQYJ010000576.1:0-2458 GCA_964421605.1 uncultured Ardenticatenaceae bacterium
GGGAAATTGGTCTGGTTTGTGTCAAAAATTTAGCCATGGAAGTTGTGTTGATAGATTTCAACTGCTGCATATGAGAAAGACGCCTGGCTGATGGCTTTTGTTCCCTGGTTGTTCAACAGGAAAAGCGGTACTTTTCCTTTTCTGCTGCCCCAAATTAGCTGGTACGTGGTAAAGTTAGGCTGCAGACGCGGGCTGCCCGGCGCGCCGGGGAGACGTTTCTATTATAGCAGACAATGATGGTCAAAATACAGCGGGTTTCAGTGGGAGATAAATGTGATTCCAATTTCTAAACCTTTCATTGGGGAGGCGGAGCGGGAGGCGGTGCTGGCTGTGTTGGATTCGGGTTACCTGGTGCAAGGCCCGGTAACCGCTGAGTTAGAGCAGAAGTTTGCCGCCTTGTGTGGCACAAGACATGCAGTCGCCACTTCATCGGGGACGACGGCGCTGCATCTGGCGCTGTTGGCGCATGGCATTGGGCCTGGGGACGAGGTGATCACGTCCGCGTTCACCTTTATCGCTACGGTGAACAGCATTTTGTATGTGGGAGCTGCGCCCGTGTTCGTGGATATTGAGGTAGACAGCTTTAATATGAACCCGGCACTAATCGAGGCGGCGGTGACGCCGCGCACGAAGGCGATCATGCCTGTGCATCTGTATGGCTGCCCGTGTGATATGGCGGCGATAGGGGCGATAGCGGCGCGGCATGGTCTGGCGATTATTGAGGATGCAGCGCAGGCAGTGGGGGCGCGTTTCCAGGGGCAGATGACGGGCAGTTTTGGCATGGGGGTGTTTAGCCTGTACGCCACTAAGAATGTAATGTCGGCGGAAGGGGGGATGATCACGACCGATGACGATGTGCTGGCGGAGCAGTGTCGCCTGCTGCGTAATCATGGCATGAAGCGGCGTTATTATTACGAGATGATGGGGTACAACTTTCGCCTGACTAATTTACATGCGGCGCTGGGGGTGGCGCAAATGGGGCGGCTGACGGAGTTTACAGCGCGGCGGCGGGCGAATGCGGCGTATTTGAATGCGCACATACGGACGGCGATTACGCCGCAGACGCCGGACGGGTGTGAGCCTGTGTGGCATCAATATACGGTACGGATTCCACAGGGGCGGGATGAGGCGGCGCGGGGGTTGGAGAATGCCGGCATTGGCACAGGCATTTTTTACCCCGTTCCCGCTCACCAACAAGCGTACGTGCAGGAGCGGATTGGCGTAGTGCATTTGCCCGTCACGGAACAGATGGCTGGCGAAGTTCTTTCCCTGCCCGTCCATCCGCAGTTAAGCCAGGCGGACCTGGAGAAAATCGTGTATGAGGTGAACAAGCTGTGAGCCTGAAAACTGCCGTTATTGGCGTGGGCGCGATGGGCCGCCATCACGCCCGTGTTTATGCCGACCTGCCGGATGTGGCGCTGGTGGGCGTGGCCGACGTGGATGCGGCGCAGGCGGAAGCGACGGCGGCCCGTTTCCATACCCACGCCTACACCGATTACCGCCGCCTGCTAGATGAACAGCAGCCAGACGCCGTGACCATTGCCGCGCCCACCGTGGACCATTTACATATGGCATTGGACGCCATTGCACGCGGCGTCCACGTGTTAATCGAGAAGCCGATTGCTTTTAGCGTGGCGGAGGGGGAGCAGATTATTGCGGCGGCGCGGGAGGCGAATGTGCGGCTGGCGGTGGGGCACATTGAGCGGTTTAATCCGGCGGTTATTGCCCTGAAGCAGCAGTTGGCGGCGCAAACGCTGGGGCGCGTTTTCCAGATAGACGCTCGCCGCCAGGGGCCATTCCCGGCCCGCGTTAGAGATGTGGGGGTGGTGATTGACCTGGCGGTGCACGACCTGGACGTGATTCGTTACGTTAGCGGGGCGGAAGTGGTGCGCGTCTTTGCCGAAACGGAGCGGCAAATTCACAGCGCGCATGAGGATTTGCTGACGTGTTTGTTGCGCCTGAGCGATGGCACGGTGGGCACGCTGACCGTTAACTGGCTGACGCCGGCAAAAATCCGCGAACTGTGGGTGACGGGGGAAAGAGGGATGTTTCGCGTGGATTACCTGACGCAAGACCTTTACTTTTATGAAAACGCGGTGACGACGACGGAGGACTGGCACTTACAGCTTTTGCGCGGGGTGAGCGAGGGGCGCATGATCCGGCACGTGGTGGCCAAGCGGGAGCCGCTGCTGGCGGAACTGGAGGCGTTTGTGGCTGCTGTGCGCGGCGAGTCGCCGGTGGCTGTGTCGGGTGAGGATGGTTTGCGGGCGCTGGAACTGGCGCAGGCGGTGGTGCGGTCTGGTGTGGAAAGGCGGGTTATCTCTGTTAACGAGTGATTGGCGCAACCTGATTGTGCCAGTTGTCGAGGGGCGTGGTCAATTACATGGGGCGTGGGACGTGAGATGGGTTGACAGGGCGTCTTTTTTTATGGTAAAGTGTAGCAAAGGTAAGCAGGGCG
>CAYQYJ010000577.1:0-2456 GCA_964421605.1 uncultured Ardenticatenaceae bacterium
GTCAGCGTCACCAGATAGAAAAAGGCCGTCCGGTTAGGCAACTGGGCGGTCTTTTTTTTTGAGGATATCGGGAAGAGGATGAGGATTGGGGCAATCGCTGGTCGTCGGGTTTGGGCGCGCCGGCTGGCATGGCTGGTGGGAGGGGGCATTGTGCTGCTGGCAGCGGCGGCCTGGCATTGGCCGCCCGCTGTTCAGGGAATAGACTTGAACCAGACGCGCCTGGATCGGGCGCTGCCTGCGCCGCAAGGGGAGCAGTCGCTGCGGCAAACGTTTACCGCACAGCGGGATGGACTGCGGGAGATTGAACTGCTGTTAGTGCGAACGGAAGCAACAGAGACAGGGGGGGAATTTTCGTTGGGGGTGTGGGATGATGCCGGCATTCTCCTCACCCAACAATCCTGGCCCGCCGACGCTCTAAGCCATAACCAGAGCCTCAGCCTGCGCCTGCCCCGCCAACCCCATTCCGCCAACCGCGCCTACACCCTGGTGCTGCAAGGCTCCGCCGCCAACCCCATCAGCGCCTGGGGGTACAGCCTGAACGTCATTCCCCAGGGGACGCTGCAATGGAGCGATGGTCGCCCTGCGCCTGCGGCTGCCCTGCGCCTGGTGACCCGTTATGAACTCGGTTGGGGACAGGCTGTGGCCTGGTTAGGGCAAATGGCTTGGGCGCAGGGCGGGCAAATGCTGCTGGCGCTGGCCCTCCTGGCACTGCCTGGCTGCCTGCTGCTACCCCTGTTTCCCGCCGCGCGGCGCTGGGACAGCGCCGCCTGGTGGGGCACAACCCTGGCCATCGGCGTGGCTGTCTGGTCGCTGCTCTGGTTCTGGTTGACCCTGCTGGGCGGTCGCTGGCGCGACTGGTCCCTCTGGCTGGTCCTAATTACAGGCTGGCTTATCGTCTTGATCCAAACCCGCCGCAAACATAAACAAGCTAACACTGCCAATCCCCCTCTCTTCTCCCTTCTGCCTTCTCCCCTCTTCCTTCTTCTCCTGCTTTCCCTCTGCCTGCGCCTGCTGGCTGTGCGCGACCTGGCTTTTCCCCCCTGGGTGGATGCCAGCCGTCATGCCCTAATCACCCAGGTTATGGCGGACAGCGGGCAGTTTCTAAACAGCTATCGTCCGCTGCTGCCGGTGGATCGCGCCCCTTATCATTATGGCTTTCATGCTATCGCCGCCAGCCTGAGTTTGATGGGTGGGGGGGAACTGCCGGCATTGCTCCTCTTTCTCGGCCAACTGCTCAACGGCATAATCCCCCTGGTCATTTATACGGCTACCTGGCTGGTGACGCGGCATCGCGGCGGCAGCCTGTTTGCTGCCTTCCTGGTTGCCGTCCCCTTTTTCTTCCCCGCTTACTACGCCACCTGGGGGCGGTTCACGCAGTTGGCGGCGCTGGTAATTTTGCCTGTCCTACTGGCGTTGGTCTGGCAACTGCTGCGCGGCGGCAAAAGTTGGCGGCAGGCGTGGTGGCTGGTGGGGGTGTTAGTTGCCGGCATCTTCCTCATCCATTTCCGCGTCTTCCTGCTGCTTTTACCCTTTGTCGCCCTCGTCTGGCTCGTCAGTTGCGGGCGACGCGGGCGCTGGCTGCTGGCTGCCGCGGGCCTGGCCCTGGCGCTCACTCTGCCCCGCTGGCTGCAGCTGCTGCGCCTCAACCGCGGCGCGCAGTTAGCCTCTACTATTGCTGGTTACAACGAGTTCCCCATTGGCTACGTCCAGGCAGGCTGGGAACGCTGGTTTCTGGCTGCTGCTGGCGCAGGTCTGCTGCTGGCGGCCTACGCCGCCTGGCGGCAGCGCCCGTGGGCCTATCTGCCGCTCACCCTGGCGCTGTGGGTCAGCGCCGTTTCATTAGTTGTGTCCGGGCGGCTGCCGGGCCTACCCGCTTCCTGGCTGGTCAACCTGAACAGCGCCTACATCACCCTGTTCGTTCCCCTGGCCTGGTTGTTTGGGATACTCATATGGCGCGCCGCCCGCTGGCTAAACCGCCAGCCCGCCACAGCGCAGGTGATCGCGCGCCTGCTGGCAGGCGGCGTCCTGGCTGGACTGCTCCTCTTTGGCAGTCGCCAACAAATCACCATCCTCAACGAGCAGACTATCCTGGCCTATCCCCCTGACGCAGCCGCGCTGCGCTGGCTGGCGACGAACGTCCCCGCCTCGGCTAACGTAGCCGTCAGTAGTTGGCGCTGGTTGGGGACCACCTGGGCCGCCAGCGACGGCGGCGCCTGGATTTTGCCCCTGACCGGACGGCAGACCACGACGCCGCCTGTAGATTACATTTATGATCGGGAGTTGGCGTTACAAGTGGCGGCGTTTAATGAAGCCGCAGCGCAAATCACAGATTGGGCCGCGCCCGCCGCGGCTGATTGGCTACGACAGCAAGGGGTGACACACATCTTTGTCGGCGGCAAGGGCGGCTTTTTTGACCCCGCTGCCCTCAGCCGCAACCCGCAGCTAACGCTGCTTTA
>CAYQYJ010000578.1:0-2454 GCA_964421605.1 uncultured Ardenticatenaceae bacterium
CATGGGCCACGATCCAGGCTTATTCCTCTTCTTCACGCGCTTTTTCAGAAATTGCCTTTAACGCCAACTCTGCAATAGGCTGCGAGAGCCAGAACCGCTCGTCCCAATCATCCCCGGCGCGATACAACCAGTGCGCGCTCACGGGCAGCACGCGGGCCGGATTAAATACCAGGATTTCATCCGAATCCCAATCGGCAAACGACCGGTTGCCAATAGCGTCATAACCATGCCGCTTTACTTCCCCATGTAAACGCGAGAGCCGTAACCACGCGCTTTGATACCGCGCCACCTTACCTTTATGGCTGCGCAAGATGGTCTGTTTCCGTTTGCGCTGCGCCTGCATCAGCGTATAGCCGCACAGGTGAATCAATTCCTTTTGCGTTAGCTGCTTGTTGGCGGGAATGGCCCGGTAGAAATGCGGTCCCAGGTCTAGCAATTCCTGCCCAAACTCGCGCCGCAAATACGCAATGACGCCCCGGTCATACGTGTCGTCAATCCACAAAATGCGCGTGCCGGGTTGTAGCTGGCAAACAATCACAAAATCCCGCGTCCACAGCGCCGCCGAACACAACTTTTGCGCCACATAGACGCCCCGCCCCAACAAATGCCCATGCCCCTCATGACCCAACGCAAACCCCTGAGTCATGATGGCATACCCATATCCGGTCCAGGTGCCATGATAGAAGATGTTACCATCTTCCACAAAATTCATTGCGGCTTCACCGTTGACGATACTCGTTGCCTTGGCAAAGAGCATTACCCGCTATGCTTTTGCAAACTTTCAGGCGGAACAAAGCGGATAACCACCCGACCATCGTCGTCGGCCTGAATCTTGACCCGCTTTGCCGTCAACGCTATGACAATTGCCGGCACAGGATAAACGTACTCCCCGCCTGGAATACGCTTCCACCATATCACCCTATCGCCCGTCTGAAAAGTTTCACCCATGATTTGATCTATTCTTCCATCCATCTGTCTTTGCAAGCCCCAAAAGAACATTGAGGGCAACTCTCGCCTTCAAGATAAACGTTTCCTTTCACTCGGATAAGGTTGTCGCGTTATTCCTACCATACGGCAATTTGCACCCAAATTGCCGTATAGTCAATTTTCAAACATGCGCTAAGGAATGGTAAAGCCATCAAAGAAGACGATGTTCCCGCTGGAATTCGGATTATGCGTGCCCAAAACGCGGATGGTGACGGTGTGCGGCGCGTCAGATAAGCCGGTGATAGATTCGGCGACCTGGAACTGCCATGAGGGGCTGTAGGTATCCGCCAGGGCCACGGGCGAGCCATCCACGATAACGAGCGCCTGACCACACATGGGGCACTTAGCTGTGGTCCAGCTAAAAGCCGTGCCGCTAAAAGTGAAAGTGACGGACGCATTGGCCGTCTGGGATAAGCGCAGGCTGCCCTGACGCGCCGGCGCCAGCGTAAGGCCGCTCCAGCGGGTGTAGATGACGGAAGGATGGCTGTCGTCAACCATGTTCAGGTTCACCTGGAAAGCGTCCAGGCGCACTTCTGTGCCGCTGGAAGCGGGGTTCTTTTGTCCAGAGGGCAGGAACAGGATCAGGTGCAAGCTGTTTGTGAGTCCGGCGTATTGCACAGGCACATTACAGGCGGGCACGGGGTTGTAAAGGTCGAGGGTGGGCTGCGGCGCGCCGTCAACCAACACGTTGGCAATGCCTAGATTGGGACCTTTGCAGACACGCAGAATGACGCTGGTGGCTGGCTGCGTGGTACGGTAAGCCAGGTATTGGCTCGTTTGCACGGCAGCGCGATAGCCGCCGCCCAAGGCGGTGGCGTCCAGCCCGCCGTACCAGCCGTCGTACTGGATGCTGTAATCGCGGTCATCCACGACATCCACCGGCGACGGCGTTGGGGTGTGGGTGGGCGTAGGTGTAGGCGTGGGAGGCAGCGTTGGCGTGGGAGTGGCCGTCTCTGTGGGTAATGGCGTGGGCGTCGGCGTGGGAGTGGGAGGAATAACCGGCCCGGTGAAGTCGGTTACTTCCTCCAGCCAGATTTCACTCACCAATGGGCCGCCATTGACCGGTTCGACGATGGCCACGATGACCTGACCGTCGCTGTAGGTGGATGCCGGCAGTTCCACCGTCACATGTTGCGGTGTGTCGTTCAAAGTAACCACCGGGCCGACAGGCGTTCCGTCCACTTCCAGGTGTTCTTGCAGCCCCAGGTTGTCCTGGTCATAGAGGGTGACGCCTACCTGATAGGCGTTGGCGGCGACCAGGTTATCAAACTGATACTGCACGTCGTTGTCCAGGTCGTAGCGCACGCTCTGCACGGGGTCGCCGGGCGGGCCGCTGATGTCGCCATCCAGGAAGCCGCAGCCGTCGGCGGCGTCAACGTACGCCACTTCGGCGGGTGAGCCGCTGTCGCGGTAGCAGTAGCGAATGTCGGTCAGGGTCAACAGGTTGACAGCAGGCGGGTACGTGCC
>CAYQYJ010000579.1:0-2451 GCA_964421605.1 uncultured Ardenticatenaceae bacterium
GCCTTCGACCCAGAGGTGGTGTTGGCCGGGGCTGAGGGGCCACCAGGTTTCAAATGGGGGTTGGTCTACGGTGGATAGGGGGACGTCGTCCAGCCAGAAGGTAACCTGACGAATGCCGGCATTGGCCACAGCAGCCAGCCGGACTTGCTGCGTCTGGCGCGGCAGTGTGGGGGAGATGCGAAAGATGGTATTGGGGTCGGGGTAGATGAGGCGTAGCGCGGCTGTGGTAGATTGGCTGCCGGCATCTGCGCTGGCCAGCAGCAAGTCATCCAGCAGCGCTAACCCTTGCGCCCGCGCCCAGGGGTGCAGCAGGGGCGGCAGGTCTAAGACTAACTGAGTGGCGCGTAAGGCGGCGGGCGTTTCTGCTGTCGCCAGCAATCCGGTGGTTTTGTCTAGGGTGACTTCTTGGAAGAAGGCGTCGGTTGTGGTGGGTTGTGTGCCGGCAATAAACCACTCCCGTTGGCGATAAGGACAAAGGTCTCCTGGCAGCAGCCCGGATAGGGCGCAAATCTCAAGAGAAGTCAGGCCCGGCGGCTGCGGGAAGGCTTTGTCTGGCTGACCCGCCAGCGCCGCCCGCATGAAGTAATGCCAGATGGGGCCGGCGCCGCTGATGCCGCTGACGTTTTGCATGGGTTCATTGCCGGCATTCCCCACCCACACACCCACAACGAGATCCGGTGTATAACCCACCGTCCAGTTATCGTGAAAATCATTCGTCGTGCCTGTCTTCACGGCGGCGATACGGTCAATGTTCAGCACGCTGGCGCCGCCAAAAGAGAGGCGGCGGGCGTCGTTATCGCTGAGAATGTCGCTGATCAGCCAGGCCACGCGCGCGTCCATCACTTGTACGGGCGCGGGCGGCGGCGCGGCGTAGCGCAGTTCGCCGCGGCTGTCGCGCACATCCAGGATCAGGCCCGGCTGAATACGCGCGCCGCCGTTGGCAAAAGCGGCATAAGCCGCCGTCAAATCAATCAGCCGCACGGCCCCGCCGCCCAGGGCTAATGACAAATCGTAATCCTGGGCGTCTCCCGCAAAAGTCAGCCCCAGGTCGTTGGCAAAATCCAGCGCAGGCTGCACGCCTACCGCATCCAGAGCCAACACCGCCGGGATATTCAACGACGAACCCAACGCCGTGCGCAGCAGCACGGGGCCATTTTCGTTGCGGTCGTAATTTATGGGCACGTATGACTCCCCTTCGTGCGTCAGGAAGGCGGTACGCACGTCAAAGAGTAAGGTGGCTGGCGTCCACGGCTGGGCGCGCTCAGGGGAGAGAGCGGCAGCGTAGATGATGGGCTTCAACGCTGAACCCGGCTGGCGCGGGGCAACAGCCATGTTAATCGCTCCACTGTTGGCTTCGTCGAAGTAGTCAGGGCTGCCTACCAGCGCCAGCACCTGACCATTATGGGGATCTATGGCTACCAGAGCGGCGCTGCCGGCATGGTGGCTGACGCCGCCCGGTGGGTTATTCAAACGGAAAAGCTGTTCGGCAATGATTTTTTCCGCCTGGTTTTGCCAATCCAGATTCAGCGTGGTGCGCACCGTCAGGCCGCCGCTTTCATAGACAGTCTTGGCAGAAAAGAGTTCGTCCAGTTCCGCCTGAACCATCATCACAAAGTGGGGGGCGTTGATGGGATAGGGGGCGGCGGCGTAAAACAGCGGCTCTTGCGCCGCCAGATCATGCTGTTCCTGACTGATGCTGCCCGCTTTGCGCATCAAGGAAAGCACGACTAACTGCCGCGCTTTGGCGGCATCGGGATTGACAAACGGGTTGTACACCGAGGGGGCTTGCGTCAATCCCACCAACAGGGCGCTCTCCGCCAGGGTGAGGGCCGTTGCCGGCTTGCCGAAGTAAGTCTGGGCGGCGGCTTCAATGCCATAAGCTAACGCGCCGTAATACATCTGGTTCAGATAAAGGGCCAGGATGTCGTCTTTGCTAAAGGCGCGGGCCACGCGCCAGGCCAGCAGGCTTTCGCGCAGTTTGCGCGTCAAGGTACGTTGGCTGCGCTCGTCGGCGGTCAGCAGCAGGTTACGGCTCACTTGCTGCGTGATGGTGCTGCCGCCAGCCAGTACCTCACCGCCGCGCAGGTTAATCCAAAACGCGCGCGCAATTCCCACCAGGTCTACGCCTGGATTGGCGTAAAAACTACTATCTTCAGTCGCCACTGTTGCCTGGCGCAGGGGAAGGGGAATCTGTTCCAGCGGCAGCACGATGTTGCGCCCGCTGTTGGCGTCCAGAACGTCATAGAGCAGTCGCCCTTCTCGATCCGTGATGCGTACGCTGGGCTGGACGAGGTGCTGGGGAATATCCTGCGGATTGGGCAAGTCGCCAAAGAGTAAGCGGTAAGCGATCAACGCGGCGCTGCCACCCAACAAAACCCCGATCATTGCCAGACGCCATAGCTTGTTCATACTATGGCAGTATACCAGAATACGCCGCCGCCTGTCTGTACG
>CAYQYJ010000580.1:0-2447 GCA_964421605.1 uncultured Ardenticatenaceae bacterium
ATCCTGATGAATCCGTCCAATCTGCGCTTCATCAGCGTCACCAGCGGGCTATTAAAAACTTTTCCGACAAACTGCTAGGCAAAATCATCCTCATCAAACGCATCCTCATACGAGGATACATCGTCGTCAAATTCATCGTCATCCAACGATGCGTCATCATCGGCGTAGTCGTCATCCCCCTCGTAGTCATCATACGCATCCTCTTCGTCAGCCTCATCTGCTTCTGGCAGCAGCGCATCCGGCTCCATATTCCAAAATGGGTAATCATCCAGTACGTTAGACCAGCTTACATCGTCCAGCGACTTCTCGATGACTTCATACAAACTTTCCATCTGCGGGTCTTCCAACAGATCCAACAGTACCCGCTCCGCGACTTCGCCGCCAATAGTCGCCAATGCCTCCACCGCCGCCGCCTGGATTTCGTACTCTTCTTCCTCAATCAGCCGCACCAGTGGCGTGATAGCCTGCACATCCCCGATATGCCCTGCGGCCCGGATCGCCGCCAGACGCATCTCTTCGTAAGGGCTTTCTAATTCATCCAGCACTGTGGGCAGCCAGCGCAGCGCGCCGTTAATCCCCATGGCGTTGAGGGCGCTCACTTGCATCTGGTAATCGCCGTGGTCATAAGCGTCCCAAATAAACGCGTCAATGCGCTTATCCTCCGCATAACTGGCGGATTCCAGGGCGCTGCGGCGCACCACGGCAGCCGTATCAGGCGACTCCAGCACGCGCAGCAGCGCCGGCAGAATCGTGCCCGCCACATGTTCCGGCATCAGCCCGCACAACGATTGAAACGTGTAATTGCCCAGCGTACGCGCGCCCCGCGCCCGCACTTCGTTGTCCTCGTCTGTCTCCAGCAAGCGCAAAATCGGAGCCACGTGCCGCACATGGGTCGAATCCCACAACCCTTCCAACGCTGCCTGCCGCACGGGAGCGTCTCTGTCAGTCAGGAACAGAGTGAAGACTCGCTCGAAGTCAACCAGATAATTCTCACCGGTAATGTCCACCAGATGGCGGGCAATCAGGCGGCGGCGTTCGTCAGAGAACGTGGGCCACTGCGCCTGAAAAGCGTGAATTTCCTCCGCTTCCATATCGGACAAACGGTACAGATGGGGTAAATGCACCGTGTGGTCATTCTTCAGCGCATCCAGAATCTGGGAAAAAGGGATAAGAGGGTTCATAACACGATTCCTGAAACGAGGTCAGCATGACCCGTTGTCACTGCCGGCTGGCGGCAGGCTGTTTTTTAGACAAGAAGAAAGCACGCCTGGGGCGGACAGCCGCCCGACGTGCTCAGCAAATAAGCGTCCTAACTGGCCCTTGTCGCCAACGCAAACGACGCCTAAGGCGCAAACAAGTCAATGGGATTCATTAAGTCATGCACAAAAATAAACACCATCAGGCCCAACAACAGCATAATGGCCACCATGTGCACTGTCGCCTCCCGCTCTGGCGACACCCGCCGCCCGCGCAGCGCTTCCAGCAAAACGAACAGGATGCGCCCGCCGTCCAGAGCCGGAATAGGCAGCAGATTGGTGAAGCCCAGCGCCACGTTAATAAAAGCGACAAAGGAGAGAAACGGGAACCAATCCCCAGAAGCCAGCGACATCTGCGCCGATTGGCGGCTGGCGCGGGCGATATTAGGCGGGCCAATAAAGCCGACCTCCTCCACCGTGACTTCGCCGCGCAGCAGCATCACGGGCACGCGCACTGTCAACATAATAATACGACCAATCTGGCTGACCGATTCCCCCGCTGCCGACAGTGGCCCATAGGAAATCACTTCCCCTGTCGGGGCCGGCCCCAACCCTGCGCCAATGCGCCCAATCACGGTATCATTCTCTGTTATCGCTGCCGGCAGCACCGTAATACTCTGTGGTTCGCCCTCCCGTTCCACGGCAAACGTCAGGGGCATCTCCGGCGAAGCCTGCACCTGCGCCACCAGCCCATCGCTGTCGCTAATCGGCTGCCCGTCTACTTGCAGCACCACGTCCCCTGGCAGCAGTCCGGCTGCCGCCGCGGGCGAATCGGCGTCTACGCTGACAATAGCCACGCGGCTGTCGTCATATACGGGCACGTCCGTCACCAGGTAAGCCACCCAAAACAAGGCAAAAGCCAACAAAAAGTTAGCCAGCGGCCCCGAAAACAAAACGGTAAACCGCACCCGCTTGGATGCCGCCGCCAGACCATCGGGCACGGAGGGGTCATCCTCCCCCGCCGGACGCACAAAGCCGCCCAGCGGCAGCCAGTTCAGCGTATATTTGATGCCGCTGCGCTCAAACAGCGTCGCCGCCCGAGGCGGCAGCCCCAAGCCAAACTCTTCCACGCGCACGCCCAGGCGCAGGGCGGCAATAAAGTGACCCAGTTCGTGAATCAGGACAATTGGCCCCAGGACCAAAAAGAATGCCAGCACATCATAAATAAACATAAATTTCTCCCCAGCGCCA